>CAMIYB010000051.1 GCA_946402945.1 uncultured Bacteroidales bacterium
CAGGCCCGTTTCGAGGCCCGTTACGGCATCCGCTACCAGGTGCGTTTCACCTTCCAGGACCCCTCCACGGACACGGTGGCGGTGGATCCTTCCGGCAAGCCTTTCCGCACCGACAAGGGCCAGTTGCTCTTCCGTCCCGCCGGCCACGGCGCCCTGATCTATAACCTGAATCAGGTCGGGGAAGAACTGGTGTCCATCAAAAATATCGACAATGTGGCCCATGCCCGGCTGCTGCCCGTGACGGCCCGCTGGAAGAAGGTGCTGATGGGCCGCTGCCTCCAACTGCGCGATACCATTTTCGACTTCCTGCGCCAGCTGGATGCCGAATCCGATCCCGCCTCCGGTTCCTGCCGCGGGCTCTGCGACCGCATCGAATCCTTCCTCGACCGCGTGCTCTGCATCCAGTTGCCGCTCGAGCCCGACCCGGCCGCGCGCGTCGCGATGCTCAGGAGCAAACTGGACCGGCCCATCCGCGTCTGCGGCATGGTCCGCAACGAAGGCGAACCCGGCGGCGGACCCTTCATCATCGCCGGTAAGGACGGCTCGTCCAATCTCCAGATTCTCGAGAGCGTCCAGATCGATCCGGACTCCCCGCGCAGCGCCGACATCCTCGCGCGCGCTACCCATTTTAATCCGGTGGACCTGGTGTGCTGCCTGCGCAACTACAAGGGTGAAAAGTTCGACCTCCTGCGCCACGTGGACGAGGAGGCCGGCTTCATCAGTTCCAAGAGTTATCAGGGCCGCCCGCTCCGCGCCCTGGAGCTGCCCGGCCTGTGGAACGGGGCCATGTCCGACTGGAACACCCTCTTTGTCGAGGTGCCGCTGGAGACTTTCAACCCCGTTAAGGTCGTCCTCGACCTGCTCCGTCCCGCCCATCAGGGCTAGGCCTTACAGGTCGGCCGGATCCGTTTTCCAAATCGCCGACACCGCCAGGGCGGCCGGCTTGAGATGCCCGTCAAAGTCGATCAGGGAGGTATTGACCGGGCAGGGGAAACTGTCGTGTCCCATCCAGATGAGGAAGCCGCCGCAGGCGGGGAAACGCGCCTTGTTGATGCGGAGGGCAATGGACAGGCCGTCCACCTGCCGTTGCTGGCTCCAGGCTACATAGTCGTCTATGGATGTGGGATTTCCCCCCTTTGCCAGGTACTCCTGCCACTGGATCCACCAGTTCACGCTCTTCCAATAGGGGTTGGACGCATCGGCGGGCAGGAGGGGAAGAGCGTCGCTGTATTTCTCCAGCAGGTCCGCCGATTCCGCGCCGGGGACGCCCGCTTCCGAGATGAAAAGCGCATCGCAGCGGCTCCAGAAGGCCTCGACGCCGGCCAGGGAACGCTCCGGGTCGGTGTAAGGCATGTTCCAGGGTCCGTGGACATCGTAGCAGCGGCCGCTTCCGAAATTGTCCAGACTGGAATAGATGACGGGGCCGGACGGGGTCCCGGGTACGAAGCGGCGGCCTGCATCGAAGCGTTCCACGCGGCTTGCCATCATCGCCACCATGGGGTGGTCTGTCGTGATGGGAGCAACGTCGCCCCGCTGGTAGAGTTCATTGCCGCCGCACCAGAGCAGCAGCGCGGTATGGTTGCGGAGCCGCAGGAGGTAGTGGTCCACGATTTCCTGCATCGAGGCGATGGCCTGCGCCTCTTCCGGCGGATAGTTGTCCAGCCCTGAGGAACTCAGCGGGAAATCCTGCCAGACAAGAATACCCGTCTCGTCGCAGAGGTCATAGAGCCAGTCCCTTTCGGCAAAGCCGCCGCCCCAGATGCGTATGGTGTTGGCTCCGAGGTCTTTATAGCATTGGAGCAACTTGCGGTAGTCTTCCCGGCCGAGATCGGCGAAATTGAGCAGGATGGGCGTCCAGTTCACGCCCTGGAGGAAAACGGGTTTTCCGTTCACCGTGCACAGCCAGGGATCCGACTCCGGAGAGGCATCCTTGCAGGGCTGCCAGGCGATGGTGCGGAATCCGATGCGCTGCTCCCGGCTGTCGGAGGCGCTCCCGTCCGGGAGGAGACGGTCCACGCTGAGCCGGTAAAGGGGCTGGGCGCCGCATCCGTTGGGCCACCAGCGGCTGATGCGGAGCCCCTCCCAGGTTTGGCTGGAGGTACCGGCGGGAAGGGTCTTGTCGAGCACGGCCTTGCCCTGGGGCGAGGTCAGCCTCACGCGGACGGGACTTTCCGTCGGCCGGTCAAAGCGGAGGGTCATCGAGCCGCGCTCCTTGGAAGGGTCGGCCCCGGTAAGGATCTGGAATGGCTCCAGACGGGCTCTCTGCGGGTTTTCCGTGCCGATGGATACGGTGTCCCATACGCCCGTCTGGACGAAGCGGACGGCCCAGTCCCAGCCATAGTTGAAGCGCGGTTTCCACGTGGTGATCCGGGAGGTCCATCCGATCTGGGCCAGATTCTCCGGCGGACATTCGAATACGAGGACCACCGTGTTGCCGCTGCTCCGGAGGAAGGACGTGATGTCGAAGCGGTAGGGGAGGAAAGCATTGCCGAAGCGTCCGGCCTCCCGGCCATTGACCAGGACGATGCCGCGGTAGTCCAGCCCCCTGCAGGAGAGGATGACCCGCTCGGCGGGGTCCGTACGGGCAATCCACCCGTCGGGAATCCGTGCGCCCAGCAGCCACTCCCGGTTCTCGACCCATTCGGCCTCGCGGCTGCGCGTCCCGTAGTTCCAGTCGCGGAGGATGCCGCTGCTCAGAAGCGCCTTCTGCACGGAGCCGGGAACCTCCATCGGGATGCCGTCCACCTCGGCCCAGGTGCTCCCGAGGGTGGAAAAATCGAAATTCATCCGCCATACGTTGGGACGGAATCCCCAGAGACGCCATTCCAGGCTTCCGGCATCGTGCATGGCCGCCTGTGCGCCTGCGGAGAGCAGGAGCATCGCTCCCGTAAGCAGCGTTGAAAGAATCCGTTTCATGTTTGTCTTTATTTGGTCAGAGCATCTTCAGCGCGCGTGCCAGCTGGTCCGGACAACTTGTCCCGCGGCCTTTGCAGTCGATGCCGTCGAGCCGGGCGATGACATCGGCGACCTTCATGCCCCGGCACAGCCGGGCGAGGCCCTGCGTGTTGCCGTGGCAGCCTTTCGTGTATCGGACCGCGCGGATGGTATCTCCCTCGGTCTCGATGTCTATCTGCAGCGAGCACACCTGCTCGCAGGTCTGGAAGGATGTCCGGCGGATGCCGTCTTCCGTCGTGTCGCTGATAAGGGTTACGTCGTACATATTTCTTATTGTATGATTGCTTTGAACCCGCGGTATAACTGTCCGATGAGGTCCAGACTGTCGTAGGCCTCCGCCGTGCATTCCTGCGTGAGGACGTCGCCGGCATGGCCGTGGATCCATACGCCGAGGCAGGCGGCGTCCAGGGGCGAGTATCCCCGGGCCGTCAGTCCGCCGATGAGGCCGGTGAGCACGTCGCCGCTGCCGCCTTTGGCCATCCCCGCATTGCCGCTGGTGTTGGTAAAGCGGGAGCCGTCTGCCCCGAACACCCGGCTGCGGTGCCCTTTTACCACCATGTTGCAGCCGAAGCGGCAGGTAAAATCCCGGATATCCTCTTCGGTGGGATTGTCCCTGCCCAGCAGGCGGCGCAACTCTCCCAGGTGCGGCGTGAGGACGGATCCGGCGGGGATCCGTTCCATCAAGGACGGGTCGCCGGCGATGAGATTCAGGGCGTCGGCGTCCAGCACCATGGGCACGGCCATCTCCCGTGCCTGTCGCAGGAGCTCTTCCAGCGCCGTCCGCGTCGCCGGCGCCTGTCCGAGTCCCGGCCCCACGGCGATGGCCGAATAGCGTTCCAGACGCCCGGGGACCGTGCTGAAGCATTCTCCGGCGTCTTCCGACAGCATTGCGGAGGGGAAGCGGTTTGCCGCCGCCTGCAGGGCGCGGGCGCCAGCGTGGAGCGTCACCAGGCCGCAGCCCGACCGGAGCGCCGCCCCGGTGGCCAGCACCGCGGCCCCGGGCATCGTCCGGCAGCCCGCCACGATGAGCAGGTGGCCGTAGTCTCCCTTGTGGGATTCTTCCTTCCTGGGGAGCAGTTTTCCGCGCAGGAATGCCGGGTCGATTCTATGTTCTGTCACTTCCATCGGAGGATAATTCTCGTTCCAGCAGGGGCAGCAGTTGCAGGTCGGCGGGCAGCCAGCGGACGCTGCGGAGTTCCCCGGCGCCGAGCCAGCGGGCGTCCTCATGTTCATTCAGGTGGAGGGCGTCCTTGCAGAGCGTGCACAGGTAGCAGTGCATCGTGAGGTGGAAGGCGGGGTAGTCCCAGTCGATGGTGCAGAGGAACCGGTCCACGCGGATATCCGCTGCGAGTTCTTCGCGGATTTCGCGCACGAGGGCCTGCTCCGGCGTCTCGTCGGGCTCGACCTTGCCGCCCGGCAGTTCCCACCAGTCCTTCCATTCCCCATATCCCCGCTGGGTGACGAAAATCCTGTCCCCCCGGCGGATAACCGCTGCAACTACTTCTATGGTTTTCATGACAAGTGCGCCTGTCTGGTCGGGTACAAAGATAGTTTTTTTGTCGCTTTTCATCAACGATTCTTCGCCCAAAGAAAAAAATCGAAAAAAAACGTCAAAAAAATTTGGAGGTAGAAAAAAGTTTGCTAACTTTGCAGTGTACTATTGAACTAATACACAATGATACGCATCGAAAATCTGGGTTTCAGTTATGGGCAAGTGCCTGTCCTGAAGCATATTACAATGAGTCTGGAGGAGGGCCGTATCTACGGTCTCCTGGGCGAGAACGGGGTAGGGAAGACAACTTTGCTGACCCTGCTCTGTGGTCTGAAGAAGCCCCTCGAGGGCTCGGTCCTGTGTGATGGTCACGATCCCTATAAGCGGGAGCCGGTCTTCCTGCAGGACCAGTACTACCTGCCGGACGAGGTGGCGCCCGTGGGCATGACCGCTTATCAATACGCGCGCAGCGCCGGCAAATTCTGGCCGATATTCGACCTGGATAAATTCATGGTGCTGATGCAACTTTTCGAGACCGACCCCGAAGTGAAGATGAGCCGCATGTCCGCCGGTATGCTCAAGAAGACCTACATCTCCTTCGCCCTGGCCTGCAACGCGAAACACCTGCTGATGGATGAGCCCACCAACGGTCTGGATATCCCCTCCAAGACCCAGTTCCGCAGCGCCATCACCCGGTACACCGCGGAAGACTCGACCATCGTCATCTCCACGCACCAGGTGCGCGACCTGGAGAACATCATCGACCCGATCGTCATCCTCGACCGGCAGGATGTCCTGCTGAGCGCATCCCTGGAGGAGATCATGTCCAAACTCTATTTCGACTACGGCACTTCCCTGCATCCGGATGCCCTGTACACCGAACAGTTGCCCGGCGGTTTCATCCAGGTGTATGCCAACGCCGACGGGGCGGAAAGCAAGGTCAACATCGAGGCGCTGTTCAACACCGTCCATCGCCACAAGGACCTTATCAAAGCCATGTTTACCAAATAAAGGAGGACCAGCGTATGAACAACACATTTTCTGCCAAGCGTTTCGGCAACTACTTCCTCTATGATCTGCGCCGCCTTTGGGCGGGCGGTGGACTGCCGCTGCTGATTCTCAGCCTCATGCCCCTCATCCTCTGGTTCTTTACCGGGGTCTATGGCGTCCTCATCACCCATCACTGGGTCCTTCCGACCCTGGATGCCCGCGTTGCCTGCGTCGTCGCGGCCATGTTCATCGGCTCCCTGATGCTCCCTTCGCGTGTGTACGGCTATCTGACCGACAAGCGCGCCGGAAGCGAGTGGCTCATGATTCCGGCTTCCCGGCTGGAGAAATTCCTCTCCATGATCCTGGTGACCATCGTCGTCATCCCGCTGGTCTTCGTCTGCCTGACCCTCCTGTCGGACGGCGCCCTGAGCCTCTTCTCGAAGGATTACGGCATGCTGCTTTCACAGCTGAACCTCAATGAGGCCATGAAGTTGGAATCCGACGATATCCATATCGTAGGCGGCGGCTGGTGGTTCGTCTATTTCTGGGTATCCGGTGTCCTGCTGGAGTTCCTCCTGGGCGCCATCTTCTTCAAGAAGCAGAAAGTGGCCAAGACCATCCTCGTCCTGTTGGGTATCGGCTTTGTCTTCTCTGTCATCGGCGTTCCGTTGGTTGTCAACGACATCCTCGATATCGAAGGCCTGGCCGATATGGTGGCAGATTGGGCGGAAGCAAATATGCATCAGATGGAGTTCTGGATCAACTTCTTCATCGATGCCTCCTATGCCCTGAGAGTCGGTGTCCTCGGCCTGCTGATCTGGCTCCGCATAAAAACCCTGAAGCATTAGTGCCTTATGGAATTCGATAGCAACAAACCGATCTACCTGCAGATCAGCGACCGCCTGTGCGAGCGCATCCTCTCGGGAGAAATCGCAGCGGGGGACCGCATCCCCTCCGTCCGGGAGTTCGGTGCCGATATCGGGGTGAATCCCAATACCGTCATGCGCACCTATGAGAAACTCACCGCCGACGGTGTCCTCTTCAACAAACGCGGCATCGGCTACTTCGTCAGCGCCGACGCCCGTGAAAGAATCCTTGAAATCGAGCGGAAATCCTTCCTGGAGGAGGAATTGCCCGCCATCCTGCGCCGTATGCAACTCCTGGGCATCGACCCCTCCGTCCTCCAACAGAAATAAACCTTGCAAGTATGAAAAGTATTTTCAGAATCATGGCCCTTTCGGCCGCCATCCTGCTGTCCGCCTCCTGCCTGATCCGGATTCCGAACTTGAAAAAGGAATACCTGCGCGCCGACAGCGGCCCTGTCCTCCAGCGCGTGGAAACGGTTTCGCCCTTCTACCAATTGAATGTGGAAGGTCCCGTCCCCGTCAGTTATCAGCCGGACGCATCCCGCTATGCCGTGGAAGCCGTCCTGCCGGAGAGCATCCTGGATTCTCTCCAGATTAAAGTGGAAGACGGGATCCTGGACCTGTCTTTCCCACGTCCGGTGATCCTGCGTAACAAGGATGCCATCATCCGCGTCTATGCCCCCGGTCTGCGTCGCGGCTGTTTCTCGGGCTCGGGAGATGTCTTCCTGCATGGCCTGAGCGGGGATATGGCCGACCTGTCCATCTGGGGATCGGGCGACATGACCCTGTTCGGGGCGCAGGTGGATACGCTGCTGGTCAGCATCTCCGGATCGGGTGACATCAAAGGAAATGACCTGCAGTGCGATACCACCAGTGTGGATATCGCCGGGTCGGGAGACGTCGTGTTGCAGGGAATCACCAGCCGGAATGTCTCTGTAAGCATCTTCGGCTCCGGCGACGTCCGTCTTGGCGGGGAAGCAGGGAAGGCCGATGTCCGGATCGCGGGCTCCGGCGATGTGGACCTGCGTTCCTTCTCCTGCCCGGATGTCCGCCGGGAAATCTCCGGTTCGGGCGATATCCTCTGATATTCCCTCCTTTTCCTTGATTTCGGGCCGGTTTTGCCGGTCCGGTTTTTTTTGCTATCTTTGCCCCCGCGTTACTGAAGCCTGGGAAGGTTTTTCTATGAAAATGAGAGGCTTACATATTCTGCTGGTCGCCCTGCCCCTGCTGGGCGCGTGCAAGATGGATGCCGCCGACGACCTGCGCTCGCAGGAAGCGGCTGAGTCCGGCGCCATCTCGCTGATCGTGCGCGGGGCTACGTCGGACCTGGAAGCGGGTCTGCCGGTGAGCGGCATCCACGTGACGCTTTCTTCCTATGCACTGGAAGACGAAATGCCCGGTACGGCGCTGGAATCCGTGGAAATCTATTCCAATTCGGAGGGCCTCTTCGAGTTGGAAACGCGCTATGTGGGAGGGAGAAAGTATCGCCTGCATGCCGAGGATACCCGCGAGGATGCGACGCCGTCGTACGCCCCGGCGTTTCTGGATATCTCGCCCATTTCGGTGGACAGCCCGTCCTACCATCCGGACAGCCGGACCATTCTGCTGGACGAGCAGATCCTGTATCTGGAAGAAGCGGATTAGGTCGTCATCGGATGGCCGCAGGAGGCCTTCCATTCCAGGGGCGTGCAGCCTACGACGCGGCGGAAGAGGCGGTGGAGATTCGCGGAGTCACGGAAGCCCAGGGCGACGGCGACGTCCGTCACGGTCTCATATTCGCCGCTCAGCAGCATTTCTTTGGCTTTTTCCATCTTGATTTCGGACTTCCAGGTGCGGTAGTTCTTGCCCAGTTGAAACTGGAAGAAGGACAGCAGGCTGCGCCGGGAAACCCCGATGCGATCGGCCAAATCTTCCAGCGGAAGATCGACGGAGGTGCTTCCGGGGCTTTGGAGCCATTCTTCTAGGCGGCTTTCGATTTCCTGGAAATCATTCCGCCGGATGATTCCTTCCGGGGACGATTTCGCTTTCGGAACGGTGAGCGGCTTCGGCGAGGGGATGCCGAACAGCAGGAGTTTGGCGCTTTCCGAAATCGGGAGGCTGCTGAGCCATTGAGAAAACTTCGTGGCCATAAACCAATCATTAGTCCTAACGCAAAAGTAGGGAAAATCCGGCGATTGTCAAAGACATTTGCGGGATTTTGCTTACCTTTGCGTCGCACAAGAAAAAACGACAGACAGATTATGTTCGAGAACCTGAGCGAAAGGCTTGAGCGCTCTTTCAAGATACTGAAAGGCGAGGGAAGGATTACCGAAATCAATGTAGCCGAAACCGTCAAGGACATCCGGAAGGCCCTTCTGGACGCCGATGTGAGTTATAAGGTAGCCAAGGAATTCTGCGACCGCGTCAAGGACAAGGCCATGGGCCAGAACGTGCTGACGGCGGTCAAGCCCCAGCAGATGATGGTCAAGATCGTCCATGACGAACTGGCCGCATTCATGGGCGGCAATTCCAGTGACATCAATCTGAAGGGCAACCCCGGGGTGGTGCTGGTGGCCGGTCTCAACGGTTCCGGTAAGACGACCTTCTCCGGCAAGCTCGCCCTTCACATCAAGAGCAAGAAGGGCATGAAAGTGCTCTTGGCCGCCTGCGATACCTTCCGTCCCGCCGCCATCGAGCAACTCAAGGTCCTCGGCGAGAGCATCTCCGTCCCTGTCTATACCGAAGAGGGGGAGAAGGATCCTATCAAGATCGCCCGGGCCGCCATCGCCAAGGCCCGCTCCGAAGGCATCTCCGTGGTCATCATCGATACCGCCGGCCGTCTGGCCGTGGACCAGCAGTTGATGGACGAGATTTCCGCCCTCCACAAGGCCGTCCAACCCACGGAGACCCTGTTCGTGGTCGATGCCATGACCGGTCAGGATGCCGTCGAGACGGCCCGGGCCTTCAACGACAGGCTCGACTTCGACGGCGTGGTCCTCACCAAGATGGACGGCGATACCCGCGGCGGTGCGGCCCTTTCCATCAAGGCCGTCGTCGGCAAGCCGATCAAGTTCGTATCCTCCGGAGAAAAACTCGAAGCCCTCGACCTCTTCCATCCCGACCGCATCGCCGACCGTATCCTGGGCATGGGCGACGTCGTTTCCCTCGTGGAAAAGGCCCAGGAACAGTTTGACGAGAAACAGGCCCGCGAACTCAAAAAGAAACTGGCCCGTGACCAGTTCACGCTCATGGATTTCTACAACCAGATCCAGCAGGTCAAGAAGATGGGCAATATCAAGGATCTCGCCGGCATGCTGCCGGGCGTAGGCAAGGCCATCAAGGATGTGGATATCGACAACGACGCCTTCAAGGGGATCGAGGCCATTATCATGTCCATGACCCCGCAGGAGCGGGAAAATCCCGACATCCTCAACGGCAGCCGCCGCAAACGCATCGCAGACGGCTCGGGTACCTCCCTGCCGGAGGTGAACCGTCTGCTCAAGCAGTTCGAGGGGACGCGGAAGATGATGAAGACCGTCGCGACGGGCGGCCTGGCCCAGCGGATGAAAGGATTCCGCCGCTAGGGCCTGCTAATCCCGGACAACTCCGAACAGCAGCGCCATGTCCCGCTTCAGGGCGGGTCCGGTCCATTCTTCAGGAACAAAGCGCCACTGGCCCACCAGGCCGGGGGCGCCGATTTTTTCCGGGTCGATGGATCCGTTCTCCAGGAGATAGTCGTACAGGAGGTTGCG
>CAMIYB010000052.1 GCA_946402945.1 uncultured Bacteroidales bacterium
CTTACGCAAAGTGCCCCACCGTCGCGGTGAGGCACTTTTAGCAGAATTGTAACAATCAGGTGCTTATCCTATGCGCCCGGAGGCGCGCAGGCCACCCTTATTACCTTCCGGCCTTTTTGAAAAGATCTTTCTGGAAGCCTTTTTCGATAACAATCCTGATGCAGGTGTCCGTGCTGCGGAAGCCGTTGAACATGGTTGCATCGGCCTTGTAGGTCTTGCTTTCCCAAAGCACTTTGCCCTCCTTGTCAAGGACCGCAGGGGTGAGCCAGGTACGGGGGCTGTTGAAGACCATCTTTTTCTTCGCTTCCACGCGGAGGGTAAAATCGGCCTTCGAAGCCTCTGAAACGCTCTCCCAGGCACCGGCGGCGGCAAATTCCCTGGTAACGTCCCCGATTTCATCGTCGGGAATCGGATGCTCCGCGTCATTGACGATCTGGACGAAAACTTTGTTGCCGGAAGCGACCGCCTCCTTGAGGGAATCCTGGGCGAAGGCTCCGGTGCAGATCAGCCCCAGAGCAAAAGCCAGAATGGATTTTAAGGCTTTCATGGCCTATTTCTTCGTGAAAGTCTTGGGGAAGGTCATGAAGAACGTACCGTCACCACCGGTCAGGCTGAGGGTGCTGCCGTTGACTTCGAACCAGATGGCGCCGATTTCCTCGCCCATAAGGGAGCAAACGAAGTAATAGCCCTTGGAAGAATCCTTCTTGAGGACATAGTCGTAGGTAAGAGCCACTTCTTCACCGTCTTTCCGGGTCATCGTCTTGTCCGTGAAGGTGAGGACCACTTTGGTCGAACCCAATTCTTTCTCCTCGCCATTCACAATCATTATGGTCTTGAGTTCGCCTTCCCACGTGCCGGCGAGCTGTTTCTGGATAGCGGAATAGTCTTCTTTCTGCTCTCCCTTTCCTTCAGGATTGCAAGAAGCGAACAGGGCGATGCAGGCGGCTGCGGCTGCGAATAATTTGAAAAGCTTCATTGTGATAAAAATTTATTTGGTTAATACGATTCTCAAAAACGGGCGCAAATATACGAATTTTCCGGCGAATATGAAATTTTATTCCAACCCGCGGGCGCGGAGCAGGGCGGCAGGGTCGGGATCGGCCCCGCGCCAACTGCGGAAGAGCGTCATCGGCTCCTCGCTGCCGCCCCTTTCCAGGAAGGTCTCCCGGAAGGAGCGCGCGATGGCGGGATTGAACACGCCTTCCGCCTCGAACTTCTCCCAGGCATCGACATCCAGCACCTCGGACCAGAGATAGGAATAATACCCGGCGGAATAGCCGCTGTTGAAGATGTGGTTGAAATAGGTCGTGCGGTAACGCGGGATGATTTCATCCACCAGCCCCATCTCCGCACATACTTTCGCCTCGAAGGCGCGGATATCCTCCGGCCCCCGGAACTTCTCGAGTTCCGCCAGCGGAAGTTCATGCCAGCGCATATCGAGGATGGAGGCGGCGCAGAGTTCGCCCGTCATGAAGCCCTGGTTGAATTTGAGGGCCTTGCGGATCTTCTCCACCAGGGCGGCGGGAATGGGCTCGCCCGTCCGGTAGTCCTTGGCATAGACGGAAAGGATTTCCGGCTGGAAGGCGAAATTCTCGTTGAACTGCGAGAACATTTCCACGAAGTCGCGGGCCACCGCCGTTCCGCTGACACTCTGGTACTTACACTGGGTCAGGAAGCCATGGAGGGCATGGCCGAACTCATGGAAAGCGGTCTGGACATTGTCCACGGTCAGCAGCGAGGGCTGCTCCGGCGCGGGAGCCGGGAAATTGCACACATTCACGATGATTGGACGGACCCCTTCCCGCTCCTCGCGGAAATTGTTCATCCAGGCCCCGCCGCGCTTGGTGCTCCGCACATAGTAGTCGGCATAGAAAATACCGAGGAGACTGCCGTCGCCGTCGGAAAGCCGGTAAGTCTTCACGACAGGATTGTACACCTCCACCTCCGGCGCAGGTTCGATCCGGATGCCGTACACCTTTTCCGCGGCCACGAAAACGCCTTTGAGCACGCTGTCGGCCTGGAAATACGGCTTTGTCTGCGACTCGTCGAGGGCATATTTCTGCGCCCGGACCTTCTCGGCGTAATAGGCCCAGTCCCAGGGCTCGATCTTGTGGCCGGCAAGCGCTTCCATGTCGGCGATTTCCTCGCGGGCCTTGCGCATGGACGCGTCCATGATGGGCTGGAGGAAGGCATCGACAGTCTCCGGGGCGCCCGCCATCTTGTCCGACAGTTGGTAGGCCGCAAAGTTCGGATAGCCAAGCAGTTCCGCCTGTTCCGCGCGCAGGCGCAGGATTTCCAGGACAATGGCGTTGTTATCGTGCGCATCGCCGTTGTTGCCGCGGGCGGAATAGGCCTTGAAGGCCTTCTCGCGCAGGGAACGGTCCTCGCAGGTGCTCATGAAATCAGGATATTCGCTCACCGTGATGCCGATGGCCTCCTTGAAGGCATTGTTCTCCGCCAGGAGATTCTGGCCGAATTTCTGGCTCAGGCTCGCCAGGCGGGTGTTGATTTCGGAGAAACGCTTCTTGCCGGCCTCGTCGAGGGCGACGCCGTTGCGGACGAAGGCCTGGTAGAGTTTCTTCGTAACCATCTGCTGCTCACGGGTCAGGCCCTCCTGGGCCTCATAGACCGCCTTGACGCGGGCGAAGAAGGCCTCGTTCATGAAGATCTCGTCTTCCGCGGCGGTCACCAGCGGCATGACCTCCTCCTCGATGGCCTGCATCTCGGGGGTCGACTCCGACTCGGTCAGGTTGAAAAACACGCCCACCACCTTGGAGAGCAGTTCGCCGGAACGATCGTATGCGGCGACGGTATTCTCGAAGTCCGGCGCCTCGGGATTATCGATAATCGCCTGTATCTCAGCGCGCTGCGCTTCAATTCCAGCCTTGAAGGCCGGCAGGTAGTCCCGGGTTTCGATCTTGCTGAACGGAGCGGTTCCGTAGGGGGTGTCCCAGGTTTCAGAGAAAGGATTGGTGCGCTGCCCACATGCTGTCATAACTGCCATAATGCTTGCCAGAAAAAGAATCTTTTTCATACAGGAAAGGGTTTGTTTTGCAAAGATAGGAAAAAATCGGCACTACAGCACAAGGTCCTCTCCCCGGTAGAACTGGAGGATACGGGTCTGGAACACATACTCATAGGTAGCCTGCACCAGGTCCGAGGACGTCTTCATGAGTTGGTTGCGCGCCTCGTTGAATTCCGTGATGGTGGCCCGGCCGTTCTCATATTTCGCCTGGACCAGTTCAAAGGCGTCGGCCGCCGCGTCGCGGGCAAGTTGGGAGGCCGAGACCTTGGCCTGCGCGGCGGCGGCGTTGTTCCAGGCCTGCTGGATTTCCTTGTAGAGCGACTGCTGCACGGAACGCAGTTGCAGGCTCTGCCGCTCCCGGTCCAGTTGCGCGCTGCGGATGCTGTTGCGGGTGGCGAACTTATTGAAAATCGGAATGTTCAGTGACAGGCCGATGTACTGGCTGAAATTGTTGGAGAGTTGGTCCCAGAAGCCCGTCGAAACCCCTTTCATGGAATAGTAATTGGACCCGAGGCCGCCGCTGAGCGACAGGGAGGGGTAGAGGGCGCTCCTGGCGATGCGCAGTTGCTGCTCCACGCCGTCGAGACGGATTTGTTCGGCCCGGACGGCGGGCCGTATGCCCACGGCATCCTCATAGATCCTGTCCACGGAAGGCAGGAAGATGTCGCCGGCCTCCACCTGGGGGCGCACAATCGAAAAGGCGGGGTCGGGGGCGAGTTCGAGCAACTGGCTCAGGTCCAGCATCCCGGCGACCAGGTTGTTTTCGGCCTGGGTGAGCGTGACCACGCTCTGGGCCAGGGAGGCCTTCTGCTGCGACACCTCCGCCGCCGAGGCCTTTCCTGTCGCCATCATCGCCTCCAGGCGTGCCACCTGGGCGGAGTCGATGGCGATCTGCTGCCGGGCTACATCGAGGATTTCATAGTCGTACAGCACCTGGACATAGGCCTTTGCCACGGAGATGCGGATGTCGTCGCGAACTTTCTCCAAATCGGCGCAGGAGGCCTCCAGGTTCAGGCGCGAGAGCTCCATCCGCGCGGGCGTGGCCAGTCCGTCGAAGAGGGTCATGCCCGCCCCGATGGAGAAACTGGTGGAGGTGGTGTTGGACTGGACATAGGTATTGTCGGCCGAGAGACCGCGGCCGAAGGAAAGGTTCTCCGAGGCGGAGGCGCTCACGTTGGGCAGCCAGGCGCGGCGGGCGGTATGCAGGTCCAGTTCCCGCTGCTGGACCCCCGCCTCCTGGGAACGGACGGTGAGGTTGTGGTCCATGGCCCAGGAAATGCACGCCTGCAGGTCCCAGGGCTGGGAAAAGTCCGGCAGGGAATCCGTGGGGGCCAGCGTCAGGGCCAGGGCGATCATCAGGCTCTTCATGGCTTATTTCGTTTTGGTGATGATGAGGGTTCCGCGCACCTTGTCCCCGGGGGAGAGGCCTTCGCGGATTTCGATGTTGATGCCGTCGGAAAGGCCCGTGGTCACGTCGCGACGCTCATAGCCGTCCGCCGTTTCCAGGAACACATAGGTCTTCTCGCCCTCGAACTGCAGCGCGGCTTCCGGAACGGACACGACATCCTCGGCCCGCTGCAGGACGATGGTGGCGTTGGCGCTGTAGCCGGAACGGATGGTCACATCCGGGGGGATCGCCACGGAAGCCTTGATTTCGAATTGGTTGGCACCGTTGTTCTCGGTCGCCTTCGGGGAGATGTACTCCAGGACGGCGTCGAAACGGAGGTCCTGCAGCGCCCCCACCGAAATCACCACCGGCATACCGGCGGAAAGGCGGCCCACCTCCGTCTCGTCGATGCTGCCGTCGAAGATCAGGTCGTCCATGTCGGCCACGGTAGCGATGGTAGTGCCGTCGTTGAAGGTATTGGACTGGACGACGGAGTTGCCCACCTTCACCGGGATATCCAGGATGAGGCCGGAGATGGTGGAACGGATCAGGGTGGAACTACCCTGGGCGTTGGCCGAGGACACGCCGTCGCGCACGATTTCCAATGACTCCCGGGCGCTGGCATACTCTTCTTTGGCCTGTTCGAGCGCCTGGCCGACTTTCTCATACTCGTCGGCGCTCACCAGGGACTTGTCGAAGAGCGCCTTTTCCCGGTCGAAATTGGTCTGGGCCTGCTTCAGGTTCACTTCCGCCAGGCGCACGCGGCTCTGGGCGGAGGACAGTTGCGACATGTCCGGGATTACCTTCACCTTGGCGATGATTTCGTCTTTCTTGACGGTCTGGCCGCTCTCCTTGTAGAGTTGGGAGATGATGCCGCTGATCTGCGGCTTGATGTTGACCTCGTCCCTCGGCTGGATCTTGCCTGTGACCACCGTGGACTTGACGATGTCCATCCGGCTCACCTCCAGGGTGCTGTACTTTTCTTCCTTGGGCTGCGAGCGCCGGAAAAGGTAGATGAAGGTGCCTGCGAACAGCAGGACCACCAGGGCGATGACAAAGTATTTTACAAAACGCTTCATATGGCAGGATGTTTTATTATTCGTCTCTCATGGCATCGACGGGTTTGATGCCCATGGCCCTGAGCGAGGGGGCCAGCCCGGCCAGGACGCCCAGGACGGTCAGCAGGAGCGCCGCGGCAACCGCCGCGCCGAAAGGCACCTGGAAGGCCGCCTTGAGGATGCCGTCCTGCGTCATGGCCAATTCCACCATGGCCAGGATGCCAACGCTCACGACGATGCCCAGCAGGCCCGCCGCCAGCGTCAGCACGATGCTCTCCGAGATAATCTGGCCGAGGATCATCCGCGGCGTCGCGCCGATGGCCCGGCGGATGCCGATTTCCGTGGTCCGCTCCCGCACGGAGACCATCATGATGTTGGATACCCCGATGGCGCCGGCCAGCAGGGTTCCGAGGCCGATCAGCCAGACCAGGAAATTGACCCCGCGGAAGAGATTGTCCACCAGACCGAACATCAGCTGGGTGTTCAGGAGGAACATCGCCTGCTCGTCGGTAGGGTCAATGTAGTGGGCCCTGGAGATGACCTCCCGCACCCGCGGGGTAATGTCGCTCATGGTGACGCCCTCCTTCGCGGTGAAGCAGAGCATGTGGATGACGTTCCCCAGATTGTAGGCGCGGCAGGCCTGCCGGATGGGGATAATCACCTGGTCGGACGCATTGCCGTTGATCTGGATGCCGCCCCCTTCTTTCCAGTCCACGCCGACGACGGTGTAGTAGGAACCGTCGATGCGGAGCGGCTTTCCGCAGGGGTCGCCGCCTTCGGGGAAGAGGCTGGCATACACGCCTTTGCCGATGACGCAGACTTTGCGCTCCTGGAGATCGTCGGCATCGTTGAGGAAGCGGCCGTACATAAGTTTCGGGGCCTCGATGTTCCGGTAGTCGGCCCGGATGCCCTTGACCACGGCCTTTCCGTAGGTGTATTCGTCGCGGGTGACGCTCCGGCCCCACAAGGACACGGAGGGGGTTATCGTCTCGAGTTCGGGAACTATGTTCCTGAGCCGGTCCACATCGTCATAGGTGAGCGACCACCGGCGGCCTTTCTTGAAGCCCTTGAAGGGCTTGGAGGTGTTGCCGGCAAAGACGATGCAGGTGTTCTGGGCGAAACCTTCGAAGTTATTCTGCAGCAATTGTTTAAGACCCTGTCCGCCGCCGATCAGGAGCATGAGCATGAAGACGCCCCAGAACACGCCGAAGCCCGTGAGCAGCGACCGGCTCCGGTTCCGGAGGATGCTGTCCAGGATCTCCCTGAAGGTATCTTTGTCCATTCTCATTCTGCGCGCAGGGCTTCTATGGGTCTGACTTTCGCGGCCTTCATCGCGGGGATGAGCCCCGCCAGGGTGCCGGCGACAATGAGCAGCAGCGTGGCTTCCAGGGCGACGTCCAGCCCCACGGTGGGGTTCTCCAGCATCCGGATCTGCTGGAAGCCCAGATCGACGGAGCGGGCGCCGATGGTCTTGCCCATCACCTCGCAGGCGACCATGCCCAGGAGCATGCCCACGTAGCCGAAGGCCGCGGTGATGGTGATGCTCTCGGCGATGATGAGGCTCAGGACATGGCCGGGCTTCGCGCCGATGGCCTTGCGGATGCCGAACTCATGGGTCCTTTCCTTCACGCTGATGAGCATGATGTTGGACACGCCCACGATGCCGCTGACAAGGGTGAGGATGCCGAGAATCCAGAGTGCGATGCGCAGGATGTTCTGGGCCTGGCTCATCTGCATGTTCTGGGTGTATCCGTTCATGATCCAGAGGCCGCGGTCGTCCTGCGGCGCGATATCATGCATGCGCTTGATGGCGCTGCGGTAGGTGTCTTCGAATTCCTTGAACTCGGCGAGGGTCTTCGGTCCATGCACCTGGAAATTGATGGATTCAACCCTGTCCGAAGCGTCATAAATGCCTTTGTAGGTGGTGTAAGGGATGGTAACCGGCCGATACCAGTTGCCCTCGTCCGTATGGTAGAGGCCGATGACGCGGAAGGCCACGGACGCGGCGCTGACCCATTCTCCGACCAGGGCTTCCGGGTCCTCCGGGGAGAGTTCCCGGGCCTGGGAGAGGGAAAGGACCATTACTTTGCGCTTCTCGGCAAGGTCGTTGGCATTGATGAAGCGGCCCGCCGCCATCTTGATTTTCTCCTGTTCCTGATAGGCCGGGGTCACGCCCGTCATGTAACCGTCCACGGTGAGGACGCCCTTGCTCAGGACAACGCTCTTTCCGTCCGTGGAGGGGGTGACGTTGTCGATGATGCCGGCCCAGTCCCTGCCGCGGGTGTAGGCGACGTCTTTCTCGTCCAGATGGATGCGGCGGTTGGAGCGGTAGCCGGCATAAGGCATGGAGGTATACCAGCCCTCGACGGTGACGCTCTGCGACACATACTCGTTCATATTCCCCATGAAAGAGTTCATGAGGCCGTTCCCGGCGCCCAGCAGGCAGATCAGCAGAAAAATGCCCCAGCTCACCGCAAAGCCGGTGAGGGCGGTGCGGAGTTTGTTGTTCCGCAGGGTGGAGCCGATTTCCTGAATGATGTCTGCGAGCATGGTCTTACTTTACCTGAGGGCCGCTCCAGGCGGTGTGCTGACGGTTTTCTTCGATTTGGCCGATGACGCCGTCGCGGATATGGATGATCTTGTCGGTCTCATTGGCGACGCCGCCCTCATGGGTGACGACGATAATGGTGATGCCTTCCTCCTTGTTCAACTGCTTGAGGAGTTGCATCACCTCCACGCTGGTCTTGGAATCCAGTGCGCCGGTGGGTTCGTCGGCCAGGATGATGCTGGGGCGGGTGATGAGGGCACGGGCAATGGCGACACGCTGTTTCTGTCCGCCCGACATTTCATTGGGGAAATGGGTTGCCCAGGGCCCCAGGCCCATTTTTTCGAGGTATTCCATAGCCAGGGCCTGCCGCTTTTTGCGCGGGACGCCCTGATAATAGAGCGGCAGTTCCACATTCTCGGCCGCCGTCTTGAAACCGATGAGGTTGAAACTCTGGAAAATAAAGCCTATCATGCGGTTACGGTACTCCGCCGCCTGTTTTTCGCTCAGGTCCTTGATCAGGACGCCGTCGAGGTGATATTCGCCGGAGTCATAATTGTCGAGAATACCGAGAATATTGAGGAGTGTGGACTTCCCGGAGCCGGACGCCCCCATAATGGAGACAAATTCTCCCTTGTCGATGGAAAGATCTATGCCCTTCAGGACATGGAGGGGCTGCCCGTTGTTATAGGTTTTGTTGATGTCTTTCAACGATATGAGCATGGTCTAGGGGCGTCTAAGGAGTGTTTTCTTCGCAATATTTATAGTGTCTTAGTGACCTATTACACTGCAAAGATAAATGCATTTTTTTAACGCGCAAAATTTTTTGCAATTTTTTTGCCAATTTTTTACAAACGCCTGGCACTGCCCTCATTTCTCGCACCCATCCTCCTTTCCAGCCTTCCGTCATCATTTCCCGCCTTGTCCTCCTTTACAACCCTCCGTCATTATTTCTCGCCTTTTCCTCCTTTACAGCCCTCCGCCATTATTTCTCGCCCCTTCCGTTTTCCCGACCCAAATCTGCAAGTCCTCCTTTCCAAAGCCCACCACTTGCAGAAAACCCCGGCCCAAATCCTTTTTTTCCCCACTCCTCTTTTCTCTCCCCTCCGAGATCCACCGCCCTCCTTCTCGCTCCTTACCCACTCTGGCAACAAGCCCGCGGGAGCGCTGCTGATTCTCGCTCCCTCTCCACTCTGGTAACAAGCCCGCGGGAGCGCTGCTGATTCTCGCTCCCTTTCCACTCTGGCAACAAGCCGCGGGGCGCTGCTGATTCTCGCTCCCTTTCCACTCTGGCAACAAGCCGCGGGGCGCTGCGAGCCGCTGTGTCGAGCTCGCTAAGCAGCATCCGCGCGCTTGTAGCTGCCGGCCGCCGTTTCCGCCGGCAGCGGTGCCTGCAACACTCCCTGGGTGCGCCTGCAGGTCCACAGCATGGACCGGCAGGAGCAAAAACACCCCTTAAGTGCGCCTGCAGGTCCCAAAACTGGACCGGCAGGAGCACCCGCACTGCCCGCTCCCTATCCGCTCTGGCAACAAACCGCAGGGCGCTGCGAGCCGCTATATCGAGCTCGCTAAGCAGCATCTGCGTGCTTGCAGCTGCCGGCCGCCGTTTCTGCCGGCAGCGGTGACAGTAAAGAACCTTTTTCCGCATTGACAGCGCGACACGCCTCACAGTGCCTTCTAAGCCCGATTGCCCTGTCAATGTGTCCAGACCACTTTTCGACTACCCGATCCAGAGCACCCTCAGAGACTGATTCCACAAAAACCTCTTTTCCGCATTGACAAAGCGATGTGCCCCACAATACCTTCTAAGCACGATTTCCCTGTCAATGCGTCCGGCTGGCCTTGATTCCTGAAATCACCTCGGTAAACCTATATCAGGACGGGGCAAAAAAACGTAAAATGGAAGTCTTTGTGGCTTAGGCGTTTATCGAAACACCTTTCTTAATATCGAGAGGCCACTGAAAAAGGTTCGTCCTCTATAACCTTCTGAGAATCGCATATTTGT
>CAMIYB010000053.1 GCA_946402945.1 uncultured Bacteroidales bacterium
GTCAGCGTCGTGCCGAAATCGACCACCGTGCAACCCTGTCCCTTGAAAAGGTGCCGGGCGGCAAGCAGGGCCGCGGTCCGGTCGTAGGAAAGATACGAAGGGAATCCGTAGCGCTCCGCCACCAGCGGATGGGCGGGATCGAGGATGACCAGGCGGTGGCACTCGCCCCGGAGCCGCTTCTCGTCCGCGGCGGAAATCTCATAGACGGAAGATACGACCAGCACCCCCGGCTTCTCCTTTTCCGTGAGGGAAGCGATGAAGTCCATCCTGCGCTCCCCCTGGTAACGGAAGGTCTTCCCCAGGGTCTTGTCCCCCGTCCAGGCCGCCTTCAGGGCGGTGTTGCCTATTTCCACGATCAGATCCACGATGTCATCCGGTTAAGGGTCACAAAGATAGGAATTATTGCAGCTTGTTCAAAACCGTCCAGGCCTTCTGCAGCGAATCCACCCCGCGGGCGACGATCTTCAGTTTTCCCTCGCTCTGCTTGAGCGTGAAGAGTTTTTCGTTGGCCGTGATCCGCTCCAGCACCTTGGAGAAGACGGGCGACTTGAAGTACGGCGACATCTGGTTGGTGATGAAGAACGCGATGAACAGACCGTTCTTGATGATGATCTTCTCGAAGCCCAGCCGTGCCCCCAGGTTGCGGATCTTGACGACCTGGAAGAGGTTTTCCAGCTCGGGCGGCATCTTGCCGAAGCGGTCCGTGATCTGGGCGCGCATCCGCTCCACCTCCTTCTCGGAATGCATGGAGTCCAGCTGCTTGTAGATCCGGATTTTCTCCGCCGTGACGTCCAGGTAGGTGTCGGGGATCATGGCGGGCTGGTCGGTCTCGATCGTACAGTCTTCGACGTAGGATTCCTTGCCCTTGCGGGTGTCCAGGCCCGTTTCGACGCCCAGTTCCTCCATCGCCTCGGCGAGGATCTTCTGATAAGTCTCGTAGCCCATTTCGGAGATGTAACCGCTCTGCTCGGCGCCCAACAGGTTGCCGGCGCCGCGGATGTCCAGGTCCTGCATCGCGATGTTGAAGCCGCTGCCCAGGTCGGAGAATTCCTCGATGGCTTTCAGGCGCCGGCGGGCGTCGTCCGTGATGCTCACCAGCGGGGGCACGATCAGGTAGCAGAAGGCCTTCTTGTTGGAACGCCCCACCCGGCCGCGCAGCTGATGCAGGTCGCTCAGGCCGAAGTTCTGTGCCTGGTTGATCAGGATCGTGTTGGCGTTCGGGATGTCCAGGCCGTTTTCTATGATGGTCGTGCAGAGCATCATGTCGTAGTCGCCGCGGATGAAGTCCAGCATCTTGTTCTCCAGTTCGCGGGATTCCATCTGGCCGTGCGCCACGCAGATCTTCATGTCCGGGATCAGGCGGTGCAGGATGTCGTGGATGGCGGACAGTTCCTCCACCTTGTTGTGCAGGAAGAACACCTGGCCGCCCCGGTTCAGCTCGTAGTTGACGATGCTCCGGATTTCCTTTTCGTCGAAGAGGATGATCTCCGTCTGGATGGGGATGCGGTTGGGCGGAGGGGTGTTGATGATGCTGAGGTCGCGGGCGCCCAGCAGCGAGAACTGCAGGGTGCGGGGAATCGGGGTGGCCGTGAGCGTCAGCGTGTCCACGGACGCCCGGATCTGGCGGAGTTTCTCCTTGGCGGAAACGCCGAATTTCTGCTCCTCGTCGATGACCAGCAGGCCCAGGTCCTTGAATTCGAAGTCCTTTCCGAGAATCTTGTGCGTGCCGATCAGGATGTCTATCTGCCCGCTTTTCAAGCGCTTGCGGATATCCGTGATTTCCTTCGCCGTACGCAGGCGGCTGACGTATTCCACCGTGCAGGGCAGGTTCTGCAGGCGCTGGGTGAAGGTATTGTAATGCTGCAGCGCGAGGATGGTGGTCGGCACGAGCACCGCCACCTGCTTGTTGTCGCCGACCGCCTTGAATGCCGCCCGGACGGCGATTTCCGTCTTGCCGAAGCCCACGTCGCCGCAGATGAGGCGGTCCATCGGGCAGCTGTCCTCCATGTCCCGCTTGACCGCCTTCGTCGCGGTCTCCTGGTCCGGGGTATCCTCATACATGAAGGAAGATTCCAGTTCTTCCTGCAGATAGGTGTCGGGGGAGTAGGCGAATCCCTTGGAGGCGCGACGCTTGGCATACAGCTGGATGAGGTCCTTGGCGATGTCCTTTACGCGCGACTTCGCGTTGTACTTGAGCGTGGTCCAGCTCTTGGACCCGAGTTTGTTGATCCGCGGAGGTTCGCCGTCCTTGGAACGGAAACGGGAAATCTTGTGCAGGGCGTGCACGGAAACGAACACGACGTCGCCGTCCTTATAGGTGATTTTCACCACCTCCCGCACCCGGCCGTAATCGTCGCGCAGGCGGACCAGGCCGCCGAACACGCCCACGCCGTGGTCGATGTGCACCACGTAATCCCCTATGTTGAAGGAATTCAGGTCATTGAGCGTCAGCTGTTCGCTCTTCTCCACGCTGCGACGGATGCTCACCCGGTGGAAACGGTCGAAGATTTCGTGGTCGGAATAGCAGCAGACCTTGTCCTGCGCGTCGATGAATCCGTTGTGGACGTTCTTCCCGCATACGAACTCCGGGATGATTCCTCCGTTCTGGCCCAGGATGGACCGGATGCGTTCCAGCTGCGACTCCTTCTCGCCGTAGATATAGACCTTGTAGCCCGATTCGATGCGGCTGCGGATGTCTTCCGTCAGGATTTCGAAGTTCTTGTTGAAAGAAGGCTGCGGGGATATCTGGAACTGGACGGAATCGTCACCGTCGTGCGAGAGGGGAGTGTCGATGAACACCCGCCTGAAACGCGCCAGCCCTTCGAAGAAAGGTTCCCGCGCGTACATGTCGGAAGAATCCAGCCACACGCAGGTATCTTTCGGAAAGATATCCGACAGGGCCTGACCGGCCGACTCCGGCGAGCCGCTCAGCACGTCCGAGACGATATCCACCGACTCCACTTCCTCCTTGGACAGCTGCGTGTTGCAGTCGAAGGAATGGATCTTTTCTATCTCGTTGCCCCAGAATGAGATGCGGTAGGGATTGCTGTCCGCGAACGAGAAGATGTCCACGATGGATCCGCGGATGGCATACTGCCCCGGAGCGGAAACGAAGTCCACTTTCTCGAAGTTCTGCCCCGCCAGGGTCCGGATGATCTCGTCGTGGGAGATTTCCATCCCCACCCGGATCCGGAGCACGGAATCGGTGATGGTCCGGGTGACGGGAATCTCTTCCGACAACGCTTCCGGATAACTGACCACGACCAGCAGTCCCCCTTCCCGGGAAAGGATCTTTCCGATGGCCGCCGTGCGCTGTACGCCCAGCGAAGACTTGTAATTGCTCCGCTCCACATTCTTTCCCGATTCCGGAAGGAAGAAAACGCGGTCCCCCTCTATCAAATGATAGAGGTCCGCGGCACAGTATTCCGCCGCTTCCTTATTGGGGAGTACGACGACGTGCATCCCTTCCCGGGCCACCTGGGAAAGCACGAACCAGCGGGCGGACAGAAACAGCCCGCGGCAGAATACGTTCCGCTCGGAAAGTATCCTGTCACGCAGGAGTTCTGATGATTTCGAACTTATCAACATTCGTCCTGTAAAATAGGTTGAAAACCCTGTTCATAATCCGTTGAAAAGGAAAAATTTTCCGTTGACAGAAAAAGCCGCCGGCTTTTCAACAAGCCTGAAAACAGAATTTCAACCAGTTTACCAACCGTTCATTCTTCTATTAAAAACCTGATTTACAATTGCTTGAGATAATTATCAACATTTCAACAAGCGTATAAAAAAGAACAGATTTTCAAAATAAAAGAACTATATTTGTATTCCTAATCGTCACCGACGCGTATGTCTGACTTCGATCCACATAATACAAACGAAGGCAAAGATAAGGATTTGGACGGAATTATCCGGCCCCAGGAACTGGAAGATTTCACGGGACAGGGAGAAATCGTCTCCCGGCTCCGGATCTATATCCAGGCGGCCCGGATGCGCGGTGAATCGTTGGACCATACCCTCTTCCACGGTCCTCCGGGTCTCGGAAAGACCACCCTGGCGCACATCATCGCCAACGAGATGGGCGTCAATATGAAGATTACGTCGGGTCCGGTGCTGGACCGCCCCGGCGACCTGGCCGGCCTGCTGACCTCCCTGGAAACGGGTGACGTCCTGTTCATCGATGAAATCCACCGGCTTTCTCCGGAAGTGGAGGAATACCTGTACTCCGCGATGGAGGACTACGTGATCGATATCATGATCGACAAGGGGCCGGGCGCCAGGTCGGTGCGGATTTCCCTCAATCCTTTCACGCTCGTGGGCGCAACCACGCGCGCGGGTCTGCTCACCGCTCCGCTGCGGGCGCGATTCGGCATCACGGAGGGGCTGGAATACTACGACACGGACGACCTGGTCCGGATCGTGAAGCGCAGCGCCGGCATCCTGAAGGTGGACATCGAGGACGAGGCCGCCCGGGAAATCGCCCTTCGCAGCCGCGGTACGCCGCGTATCGCCAATTCCCTGCTCCGCCGCGTGCGGGATTTCGCCCAGGTGATGGGCGACGGCCACATCGACCTCAAGATCGCCCGCTACGCCCTGGACAAACTGAACATAGACAAGCGGGGCCTGGACGCCATCGACAACAAGATCCTCCGCACCATCATTTCCACCTTCAAGGGCGGTCCTGTGGGGGCGAACACCCTCGCTACGGCGATCGGGGAGGACCAGGGTACCTATGAGGAGGTGTACGAGCCCTTCCTGATCAAGGAAGGATTCATCGTCCGCACCCAGCGCGGCCGCGTGGCGACGGAACTCTCCTACAAGCATTTGGGGCTCGATCCCTGTCAGAACAACGCAGCTTCTTTATTTTAAGACAGATAGAAACATAAATACCAGACATGTCCGACAAGTTAAATTCCAAAATCCCTGCAGGACCTCTTGAGAGCAAATGGACCCGGCGCAAGTCGGAAATCCGCCTCGTGAGTCCGAACAACAAGAGAAAACTCGAGATCATCGTGGTCGGTACCGGTCTCGGCGGCGCATCCGCAGCCGCCTCCCTGGGCGAACTCGGCTACAATGTCAAGATTTTCTGTATCAGCGACTCCCCGCGCCGGGCGCATTCCATCGCGGCGCAGGGCGGTATCAACGCGGCGAAGAACTACCAGAACGACAACGATTCGGTTTACCGGCTGTTCTACGACACCATCAAGGGCGGCGACTACCGCAGCCGCGAGGCGAACGTCTACCGTCTGGCTGAGGTCAGCGCGGCCATCATCGACCAGTGCGTCGCACAGGGTATTCCTTTCGCCCGTGAATACGGCGGATACCTGGCAAACCGTTCCTTCGGCGGCGTGCAGGTCAGCCGTACCTTCTATGCCCGCGGGCAAACCGGCCAGCAGCTCCTGCTCGGCGCGTATGCGTCCCTGAACAAAGAGATTGCGGCGGGTACCGTGAAGTCCTATCCGCGCCATGAGATGCTCGACCTGGTGGTCATCAACGGCCAGGCGAAAGGCATCATCGCCCGCAACCTGGTGACGGGCGGCCTGGAGCGCTTCGGCGCCCACGCCGTCGTGATTGCGACGGGCGGTTACGGAAACGCTTACTTCCTGTCCACCAATGCGATGAACAGCAACGGTTCCGCCGCGCTGCAGTGTTACAAGAAGGGCGCTTTCTTCGCGAACCCCTGCTTTGCGCAGATCCACCCCACTTGCATTCCCGTGCACGGAGACCAGCAGTGCAAGCTGACGCTGATGAGTGAATCCCTGCGCAACGACGGACGCATCTGGGTTCCCAAGAAACTGGAGGATGTGGAGAAACTCCGCAAGCACGTCATCAAGCCTTCCCAGATTCCCGAGGAAGACCGCGACTACTATCTCGAGCGCCGCTACCCGGCCTTCGGCAACCTGGTGCCGCGTGACGTGGCTTCCCGGGCCGCCAAGGAGCGCTGCGACGCCGGCTTCGGCGTGAACGAGACCGGCAAGGCCGTTTTCCTGGACTTTGCGGATGCCATCAAGCGTCTGGGCCGCCAGCGGGTGGCCGAGCGTTACGGCAACCTCTTCGAGATGTACGAGAAGATCACGGCGTCTTCCCCTTGGGAGGAGCCGATGATGATCTATCCGGCCATCCATTATACGATGGGCGGTATCTGGGTGGATTACGACCTGCAGACCACCATCCCCGGCCTGTACGCGATCGGTGAAGCGAACTTCTCCGACCACGGCGGCAACCGCCTCGGCGCTTCCGCCCTGATGCAGGGCCTGGCCGACGGTTATTTCATCCTGCCGGTCACGATCGGAGACTATCTGTCCTACAAGTTCGCGGAGCCGAAGACGGATGTGAGCGCACCGGAGTTCGACGCCGCCGAAAAGGCCGTGCAGGCCCGTATCGACCGGCTTTTCTCCATCAAAGGCAAGGAAACGGTGGATTCCATCCACAAGCGTCTGGGCAACATCATGTGGGACTACGTAGGTATGGCCCGCGATGCGGAAGGTCTCAAGAAAGCGATAGAAGACATCAAGCTTCTCAAGAAAGAATTCTATGAGAACGTGAACGTGCCCGGCAGCCAGTACGAGTTCAACCAGGAGCTCGAGAAAGCCCTCCGCCTGGAGGATTTCTTCGACATCGGCGAGCTGATGGCGCGCGACGCCCTGAACCGTGCCGAGTCCTGCGGCGGTCACTTCCGCGTGGAAAGCCAGACCGAGGAGGGCGAAGCGAAGCGTAACGATCAGGAGTTTATGTATGTGGCGGCCTGGGAGTACAAGGGCGAAGATCAGGAACCCGAACTCCACAAGGAGCCGCTCAAGTATGAGTTTATCGAGGTGAAAACGAGGAATTACAAAGACTAAGCGAGATGGAATTCAATCTGAAAATATGGCGGCAGAAGAACGCCAAGACAAAAGGTCACTTTGAAACCTATCATATTGCCGGAATCGAGGAGGATGCCTCTTTCCTGGAAATGCTCGATATCCTCAATGAACAGCTGATCCGCGAGGGTTGTGATCCCGTGGCGGTGGAACGTGGCTGCCAGAGCAGCGGCCCCGTGTCTTTCGACCACGACTGCCGGGAAGGCATCTGCGGTGCCTGCGGCCTGTATATCGACGGCCGCGCGCACGGTCCGGACGACCACGTCACCACCTGCCAGCTTTTCATGCGCCACTTCAAGGACGGCGCCACCATCACGGTGGAGCCCTGGCGGAGCGCCGCGTTCCCGATCATCAAGGACCTGGTCGTGGACCGTACGGCCTTCGACAAGATCCTGCAGGCCGGCGGATTCATCTCCGTGCGCACCGGAGCGGCCCAGGATGCCAACAACATCCTGATTCCGCACGACCGTGCCGAAGACAGCATGGACGCGGCCGCTTGTGTGGGATGCGGCGCCTGTGTGGCTACCTGTAAGAACGGTTCCGCGATGCTCTTCGTCGCCGCCCGCGTCAGTTCCCTCGCCCTGCTGCCGCAGGGCCGTCCGGAGGCGAAGCGCCGCGCCAAGGCGATGGTGGCCAAGATGGACGAACTGGGCTTCGGAAACTGCACGAACACGCGCGCCTGCGAGCTCGAATGCCCGAAAGGCATTACCGTCTCGCACATCGCGCGCCTGAACCGTGAATTCCTGAAGGCTAAGTTCTCGGACTAAAACGTTCCACGAGGAACCGGGTCCTTACCAGAGGAAATTATTGAAGGGATAACGTCCCGCGTGAATCTCCGCGACCATCTTGTAGATGTCGTCGCGGAGTTTTTCTATGTTCTCCTTCTTGATGGCGGAGATGAATATGCACGGGATCTTGCGGCCGTTGATCCACTTGTACTTGACCTCGTCCAGGGTGAAGTTGCGTTCCGTCTTGGGCTGCAGGGAGAATTCGTCATACGGCTCCCAGGTGTAGGCGTCGGTCTTGTTGAAGACCACGTACACCGGCTTGTCGGCTGCGGAAATGTCTTTCAGCGTCTTGTCCACCACCTCCATCTGCTCCTCATAGTCGGGGTGCGAGATATCTACCACGTGCACGAGGATATCCGCTTCCCGGACCTCGTCCAGGGTGCTCTTGAAGGCCTCGATGAGCTGAGTGGGGAGTTTCCGGATGAAGCCGACCGTGTCGCTGAGCAGGAAGGGTACGTTGCCGATTACCACCTTGCGGACGGTGGTGTCCAGGGTGGCGAACAGTTTGTTTTCCGCGAAGACGTCCGATTTGGAGAGCAGGTTCATCAGGGTGGACTTGCCTACGTTGGTATAGCCCACCAGCGACAGGCGTACCAGCTGGCCGCGGTTGCTGCGCTGGGTGGCCATCTGCTTGTCGATCCTCTTCAGGTCCTCCTTCAGTTTGGAGATGCGTTCGCGCACGATGCGGCGGTCCACCTCGATCTGGGTCTCGCCCATGCCGCCGCGCGTACCCATGCCGCCGCGCTGGCGCTCGAGGTGCGTCCACATGCCGGCGAGGCGGGGGAGCATGTAATTGTAGCGGGCCAGTTCGACCTGCGTCTTGGCGTAGGCCGTCTGGGCGCGCTGGGAGAAGATTTCGAGGATCAGGCTTGTCCGGTCGATGACGGACGAGTTCTTGATAACCTTCTCTATATTACGCTGTTGCATCCCCGTCAACTCGTCGTCGAAGATGACGTAGTCGATGTGGTTTTCCTCGCTGTAGTCCGCAATCTCCTTCAGTTTTCCGGTGCGGATATACGTGGCCTTGTCGGGGCGGTCCACCCGCTGGACGAACTTTTTGTCGCCCGTCGCGCCCGCCGTTTCCGCCAGGAACTGAAGTTCGTCCAGGTATTCGTATATTTTCCGTTCGTCGTCATTCTGGCGGATGATGCCGACGAATACCGCTTTCTCTTCTCTCTTGTTCTCCATCTTTGGTCAAAAAAAGGCCATCCGCGTGCGGACGGCCTCCTGAATGTGTTCAGCTTGGATTATCGCAGCTGGAAGATCACCGGGAACTGATAGGTCACCTTGACGGCGCGGTCGCGCTGGCGGCCCGGAGTCCACTTCGGGGAGCTCTGGATGACGCGGACAGCCTCGCGGTCGAGGGAAGGATCCACGCCGCGGAGCACCTTCACGTCGGAGACGGAGCCGTTCGGGTTGACGGTGAACTGCACCATCACACGGCCGGACACGCCGTTTTCCTTGGCGATTTCAGGATACTCGAGATGCTGGGACACCCATTTGGAGAAGGTGTTGGCGTCGCCGCCCTGGAATTTGGGCTTCTCCTCGACGAGGGCGAACGGAATCGCTTCCTCCTCGACGACCTCTTCCTGAACCTCCTCGACATAGTCCATGATCTCTACGCCCAGGTTGGCGTCGTCCTCGAGGTTGAGGATGCTGTCGTCGACCTTGATGTTGTCGTCAACGATGTCGATCTGGTCGGAGAGGACGGGGATCTTCGGGGCCTCGGGGGGCGGCGGAGGGGTGTCCTGCGTGATAGGAATGATCTCTTCCTCAATAAGTTCCGTATTCTCGGCGGTGAGAATACTTTCCTGCTTCTCCTTGGTCTTGTACTCGAAAGCACCGATGGTGATCAGGAGGGACAGGATCAGTCCGATCTCGACAAACAGGAGTTTCTTGTTGTTCAGATCGGCTTTGGGTGATTTCTTGACTTCCATATCTGTGGTTAAATTTAATAATCCATTCGAGTCTCAAAGATAGAAATAAATAATTTCAATTCCAATTATTTCATTTAATAGATGTAAATTTGCAAAAAAGTTGCAGATGATACGCTATTTCCAGGAAGATATCCGTTTTGACCTGAAGCAGAAGATGCAGAACAACCGCTGGCTCAAGATGGTAGCCGGCAGCGAGATGCGCCGCATCGGTGCGGTCAACATCATCTTCTGCTCGGACAACTACATCCTCGACGTCAACATGCGTTATCTCC
>CAMIYB010000054.1 GCA_946402945.1 uncultured Bacteroidales bacterium
GGCGAGACCGATACCCAGATTCCCGCCACCGGCGACAAGGGCGACAAGGGCGACAAAGGTGACGTTCCCTATATCGGCACGAACGGCAACTGGTGGGTCGGCGAGACCGACACCCAGGTCGCTGCCACCGGCCCTGCCGGCGTGACGCCCGAGGTGACCATCGAACTCGGCGACGACGGTGTCTATTACTGGAAAGTCAACGGTGAGATCCTCAAGGATGGCAACGGCAATCCGCTCCGCGTGACGGCCATCACCCCGGTCTTCAAGATCGACGACACCTCCTGGTGGGTCTCCTATGACGGCAAGGCTATCGACGATGCGACGAAGGAGTGGGTCCGTGTCGGCCTCGTGGCCGATACCGGCGCCACGGTCGTGGAAGTCGATGCCGACAGCAGTGACGAATATGTCATCCTGACCATCAACGGCAAGGCGGTCAACATCCCCAAGGAGAAGGCTTTCGCCCTGGTTGTCAAGTTTGAGGGCGACCTCGGCAGCGTGGGTGTAGAGGCCAACTCCACCCTCGGCCTCGCCTATGAGATCACCGGCGTGAAGGATACCGAGACCACCACGGTTGACGTGCTCAGCACCACTGCGGGCATCTCCGCCAAGGTCAGCGTCGCGGACAACAAGAACGGCTACATCCTCATCACCACGACGGATGTCGTTTCCGGCAAGATTTTCGTCTATGCCGACAACAACGCCGGCAAGACCAGCATCAAGTCCATCACCCTTGAAGAAGGCGTGCTGAAGGCTGTCGTCGATGTGCAGCAGGTCCCTGTGACCGGCGGTACCATCGACGTGGAGGTCGAAACCAACATGGAATATAACGTGTTCATCCCTGACGGTATCGACTGGGCCCACGTGATTCTCCCGACCAAGGCCACGCACATCGACAATGTCCAGATTACTGTGGATTCGAACCCGACCACGGCCTACCGTTACACGACGGTTACCATCCTGAATGCTGCTACGAGCGAGGTGGTGAAGGTCTTCGACGTGATCCAGCAGCCGGGTACCGACGCCGCGACCGACCTGGTCTCCGTCGCCGAACTCCCGGACGATACGCCGGTTGTCCTGAGTGGTGTGACCACGGTCGCCGTCTCCAAGACCTCCGCCATCGTGATCGACGGTACGAATCCGCTCTATGCCAAGGCTGATGGCCTGGCCATCAACACGGTTTACAACCTCAGCGGTATCAAGAAGACCGATGCCTTGGGTTTCGCCTACGTCGAGGTCAGTGCGGTCGATGCTCCGGACGGCGCCACGCCGGCGGACTACGATCCCAATGATTTCTACTATTATTATGGTTACGGCGCAAACGGTCTCCAGGATTTCTATACGGCGGTCAACGGTCTTGTCACCGAAAGCGCGGGTGTGTACTATGTCAACACCCCGATGACGGGCGAATATGACGATTATACCGGCGAGATCAGCAAACAGATCTTCGTCCTGGAAGACCCGCTCGACAGCTTCGGTCTGGACGCCCTCGTGGGTGAAGTCGTGGCCCTGACGGGCTGGACGCACGCCGTCAATACGGAAAATGGCGCCGAGGATATCATTACCATCCCGACCTCTGTCCACAAGATTACCTTTGCTTCCTACGATGGCTGGGTGCCGTCCTACGACGGAGTAGATGCTGAAGGCTATGATGCCCTCACGAATACCGTAGCCAGTCCGATCGACGGAGATTACTATACGTTATTCGTCTCGAAGAAAGCCGAACTCGACGAAGTTGACGATAGTAACAACAAGCTCTATCCCACGCTGGATGACTTCATCCTCGCCAAGGCGATCAGCGCTTCGGACGACCTTCTGTTCAACCTGACTTATTATGGAATGAGGGGTTATAACCGTGCAGAGATCTTCGATGTCTTCGCACATGCTGACACGGAAACCGATCAGTTCAATCCGCTCGATTATGACGAGTACGTGCTGCTCGCCGTCGGTCTGGATGGGAATGGTCTGGTCTCCGGCAAGTATGCCCTTGTCGAGTTTGAGAAGAAGGATCCCGCCGTCAAGGCTGCCTATGAGGACTTCCTCGGCGAATGGGTTGTCGGTAATTCCAGCGTAACGCTGACGGAGAAGGTCTCCGGCAGTACATACTATTTCTACGCTCCCGGCAGTTCCGACCTCGGTGTTGTCGCTGAGGCTGTTTACGATCCCGACCTGGGTCGCTTCTATGTCGTCGAGCAGGATATGGGCGCGTCTGTCAATGATGATACTTATGGAGCGCTGAACATTTACTTCTCCGGCCTGTATTATTACAGTTCCCGTTATCCTTCCGAGGTGAACTATCCGCAGGACACCGATGTCGCCGGCCAGCGCATCTTCACGGGCGCCATGCTTCCTGACGGAACCGTCGATCTGCGTCCCGGGAAGTTGGTCAACAACTATTCTGCGGATGGGACACCTGCAGTCGGTTTCGCCTATTCTCTCATTATTGCTTCCGGACAGTATGCCGGTTACGTGTACAGTACCTCTGATAAGATGGCGCTTCCGGCGGTCATGAAGGAGCCGGAGGCCTCTCCTGAGTTCCTTGCATGGATTGGCGACTGGGATTTCTACTGCCCGAGTTTCACGGATGGAACCGACTCGCTCCAGGTGAGACTTTCCATTCAGCAGAAAGCCAAGGGTATTTCTTACGACATAATCAACCTCGGTACGATTTATACGCAGTATCCTTCTTTCGGTAATACAATTCCTGCCGTCGCTACCTTCAACAGCGATGATAACACCTTGAATGTCGCTGTGCAAACCAATAGCAATTACGGTATTACGCTCAATGGTACAATCCACCTGGTGGGCAACAGCTCATATCCTGACGGGTATTATGGCATTGGACTTACAGATGGTAATTCCCTGCTTAATGCAAGCATGACAGATGAGACGCATGCGTCGATTGCTGGTGCTACGTACACGATTCAGCAACTGGGTGGAGCGATGTCAATCGCCCGTATAGCCTGGGCGCAAGGGAATAGTTACGTGGCTCCTCCGAACTACCTCCCGGGTAAACTCGTGAAGGTTGTCGATAGCTCTGCCCCTGCTCCTCGTCTGGCTCCGGCCGCTTCTTCCACTATCCAGCCTTGGAAGGCCGGTATGGTGACGTCAGAAGAATTCCGTCTGCGGATTGCTCCGAAGACCTTCACCAAGAAGGCTCCGATTCAGACCGGTTCTGAAAAGAATATCCGTCTGGAGCGGACCGGGAGGGTCTGCGAACGCCTCAAATAGTTTGTAGTAAGTTGATACCATGAAAGGCGTCCCCCGCGGGGCGCCTTTCTTTTTATTTGTTAAAATTTGTATTTTTGCAGGTCAATACATTTCTAATATGAAACGTCCCATTCTGCTTCGGATCTTAGTTGCTTTGTTTGCTCTGCCGATGTTTTTCTGTGCCTATGCGCAGGACCTATCCCAGTCCCAGTTGGACGATGCCGTGCGCCAACTCAGGAGGCGGGCCGCGCAAAATGATGCACGCGCCTGTTTTTCTCTCGGCGGCTTAGATTTTATCGGATACGGCGGAAAAAAGGATTATCGGGAATTCCTGCGCTGGATGGAAAAAGGAGCGGACCTGGGTGACGACCGCTGTGCGTGGATCGTCGAAGACTACTGTGACCGGGATCGAGCAGATGCGAAGGAAGATCAGGACGCCTTTGCCTACTATCTCGAACTTGCTGAAAAAGTACCCTCGCTTGGGAAGACCTTTGCCGGAAAATGCCTGGTGCTGGGGAAGGGAACCCCGTGCGACGCGAAAGCCGGCATCGCCATGCTGGAAGAGGCGTCCAATGCCGGGAGCGGCCTGGCGTCCTATTATCTTTCTACCTTCTATGCCAACAAGATCGGCGTGAAGAAAAATCCCAAGAAAGCCCAGCAATACCTGTCCAAAGCCATTTTGGACGGCTATTACAAGGCGAAATATGCCAAGGCGCTGAGCGAAGGGAAACTTTCGTCCCAGCCCAAAAAGCGCAGTGAAAAAGATATAGAGAAGATATTCAAGAGCGTGGATGGCTTGTTGTTCGACGAGAAATATGTCACGACGCGCTATTCCAACAAACAGAACGAACTCCTGCTGAGCAGTATCCCGCCCGACTATCTGACGGGGATAGAGCGGATGCTGCTGATGCGCTATAAGGAGGTCGCCGTCTGCGGCCCCGCGCCCAAATGGTACTTTGTCATAGACAATGATGACTGGGTCGGGATGTGCGACCTGGACGGTTGTCCGGTCATGGATCCGGCTCCCGGGAGAATGGTGGTGATGTGCGGAGGCTTCAACTTTATGCTTGTCGGCGACAGGACCAGCGACAAGGCCCTGACCGAGCAGTTGAAAATGTATGTGTCCAGCGGCGCTGCGACGCCCACCGGATACGGCGTAGGCGTAATGGATTACAAGAAGGGAAAATGGTTTGTCGAGCCGGGCCTGTATGATGTGGTCTGTTTTGCGCGCCGGATCGGCACGAATGTTTACTATGTCGCGCGGGCAGACCAAAACGGCGAGCTGAAATGGGGCCTGATCCGTCAGAACGGAAGCACGATAATCCCTATCCAATACAAGAGTGTCGGCGTGGAAGGCGGAACGTTCATGCCGGGCGGCGCTTCTTTTCTGGCGGGCGGAAAATATGTCGGGCGAGACGATCTGACCATGGCTGAATTCGCCAAGATCCATTATGACCGCTACATGAAGGCCGTCGGCCTGGGTTATCAGTTGGCGGGGATTCTCCAGACCTTCGGAAACACGATGCTGGCCGTCGCGGAAGTAATGCCCGACGATCCCGGAAGCGGATCTTCCGGCGGCTCAGGGGGCGGTTCGGGTTCCTCAAAGGGCGCTTCCGGCGACAAGGGGGATAAGGCGGGCTCCGGCCACAGTATTTCCGAATCGACCAATTTCAATGCGGACCGCAACACGTACCATAAGTGCGAGACGCTGCTCATCAATATGACCTCATCCGCCTCGTACGAGTATTCCGACGATGTGCGCCGGTCCACGCAGGCCCAGATGAAAAGCATCCGGGAGAAATGGGCTGCGCGTGGGATGACCATCAATCAGTCCAGTTGGGAAACCTGGGGCGGGAAATAGAAAACGCTAGCCCAGCAGGCGGCAGAGGTCGATGAAATCCTCGACGCCGAGCCGCTCGGGACGGAGGTCGAATACCGGGGCGTCGGTGCTCCGGCCGCCCTGGAGCAGGGGTTTGAGGGAGTTGCGGAGGGTCTTGCGGCGCTGGCCGAAGGCCGTCTTGACCACGTTTTTGAAGAGACGCTCGTCCACGCCGAGTTCCGTCCGGGCGTTCCGGCGCAGGCGGATGACGGCGCTCTGGACCTTGGGCGGCGGGGCGAAGGCGCCGGGGCCCACCGTAAACAGGTATTCGATGTCGTACCAGGCCTGGAGCAGCACGGAAAGGATGCCGTAGGTCTTGCTGCCCGGCGGCTCGGCGATGCGCTCGGCCACCTCCTTCTGGATCATGCACACGACCTCGGGGACCAGGTCCTTGTGGTCGAGAATCTTGAAGAAAATCTGCGAGGAAATGTTGTAGGGGAAATTGCCGATGATGCGCAGAGGGCCGTCAAAGGTCTTCTGCAGGTCCATCTTGAGGAAATCCGCCTGCAGCAGCCGCCCCGGCATCCCGGGGAAATGGCTCTGCAGATACGCGACGCTTTCGGCGTCGATCTCCACCAGTTTCAGGTCGATATCCTCCCGTTCCAGCAGGTATTGGCTCAGCACGCCCATCCCGGGACCGATCTCCAGGACGCCGCGGGGGCCGGCGCCGGGTTCCAGCGCTTCGACAATCTGCCGGGCGATACGCTGGTCGGTCAGGAAATGCTGGCCGAGGGCTTTTTTGGCACGAACTTCCATCTTTTCAGCAGGCGGATGCATAATCCGAGGGCAAAGATATAACTTTTCCGGTCAAAATTGCTAATTTTGTAGGATAATAGAAAAATACGCTGACATGTACAGGACGCACACTTGCGGAGAACTCCGCATCTCTGACAAAGGCAAGAAAGTTACCCTCGCGGGATGGGTCCAGAAATCCCGTAAACTCGGCGGCATGACCTTCATCGACCTGCGCGACCGTTATGGCATCACGCAACTCGTCGTGGAGGCCGACGCCCCGGCCGACCTCGTGGAGACAGCCACCTCCCTGGGCCGCGAATTCGTCATCCAGGCCGTCGGCGAAGTCGTCGAGCGGCAGAGCAAGAACCCGAAGATGCCGACCGGCGACGTGGAAATCCGCCTGGAGGGCATCCATATCCTCAACAAGAGCGTCACCCCGCCCTTCACCATCGAAGACGAAAGTGACGGCGGCGACGACCTGCGGATGAAATACCGCTATCTCGACCTGCGCCGCGGTCCGCTCAAGCGGGCGCTGGAATTGCGTCACCGCATTGCCCATGAGGTGCGCAACTACCTCGACGCCAACGGTTTCCTGGAGATTGAGACGCCCTACCTGATCAAGTCCACGCCGGAAGGCGCCCGCGACTTCGTGGTGCCGTCCCGCATGAACCCCAACCAGTTCTACGCCCTTCCGCAGAGCCCCCAGACCTTCAAGCAACTGCTCATGGTCGCCGGTTACGACCGCTACTTCCAGATTGTCCGCTGCTTCCGGGACGAAGACCTGCGCGCCGACCGGCAGCCGGAGTTCACCCAGATCGACTGCGAAATGTCCTTCGTCGAGCAGGACGATGTCCTGAACGTCTTCGAAGGCATGATGCGGACCCTTTTCAAGAACGTCCTGGACGTGGAAATCCCCAACCCGCTCCCGCGCATGAGCTGGTTCGACGCCATGGACCGTTACGGCTCCGACAAGCCGGATGTCCGTTTCGGCATGGAGATCCACGAGATCACCGACGTGGCCAAGGGCAAGGGCTTCGGCGTTCTCGACGGTGCGTCCTACATCGGCGCCATCGCCGTCCCCGGCGCCGCGGAATATACCCGCAAGCAGATCGATGAACTCACCGAGTGGGTCAAACGCCCGCAGGTGGGTGCCAAGGGCCTGATCTACATCCGCGTCAACGCCGACGGCTCCTTCAAGTCCTCCATCGACAAGTTCTATGGTCCCGAAGACCTGGCCCGCATCGCGGCGGCCGCCGAAGCGAAAGCCGGCGACCTCGTCCTGGTGCTCTCCGGCGATGCCAAGCGGAAGGTCCAGACCATGCTCGGCGTCCTCCGCCTGGAAATGGGCGGCCGGCTCGGCCTGCGCGACCCGAAGGTCTTCGCCCCGCTGTGGATCGTGGACTTCCCGCTCCTGGAGTGGGACGACGAGACCCAGCGTTTCTATGCGATGCACCATCCCTTCACCTCCCCGAAACCGGAGCACATGGAACTCTTCTACTCCAACCGGAAAGAGGACCTGGAGCGTGTCTGCGCCAATGCCTACGACTTCGTCCTCAACGGCAACGAACTCGGCGGCGGGTCCATTCGTATCCATAACTCGGAGGTCCAGAAGCGGATGTTCGAGGTGCTCGGCATCGGCCCGGAAGAGGCGGACTACAAGTTCGGATTCATCATCAACGCCTTCAAGTTCGGCGCCCCGCCCCATGGCGGCCTGGCCTTCGGCTTCGACCGCGTGTGCGCCCTCTTCGGCGGGCAGGATACCATCCGCGACTACATCGCCTTCCCGAAGAACAACCAGGGCCGCGATGTGATGATCGACGCCCCGTCGGCCATCGACCAGATCCAACTGGACGAACTCTTCCTCGACCTGCGCAAGCCCGAGTAAGACATGGCGCAAGCGGCTCAGAAACAGTCCTTTACCTGCTCACGCTGCGGCGCCGGGGCTGCGGTCCCCGTCTATCCCGGCGTCAATGTCGCCAGTCAGCCCGAACTGAAGGGACAGGTGCGCGACGGTTCGCTTTTCGTGTGGGAATGCCCCCATTGCGGCACCCGCAACCTCGCCCGCTATCCCTTCCTCTACCACGACCCCGACGGCCGCCTGATGGTCTGGCTCCTGCCGGACGGACAGGCGCTGCCGGAAGCGGTCCGCGAGCAGTTGGAGACGGTATCCGGGCAGTTGGACGGCTACACCCTGCGCCGCGTGGGCGACGTCGGTTCCCTGATCGAAAAGATCGCCATCCATGACGCCGGCCTGGACGACATCGCCATCGAGATGGTCAAGTACGTCACCCGGCTCGAACTGGTCGAAGGCAACCGGCCGAAAGAGGCGGAACTGCTGCGGATGCCGATGAAATTCTACCGGACGGAAGGCTCTGACAATGAGATGGTCCTGTCTTTCCCGCTGGACGGCGAGATGCACGGGGTCAATGTCGGTTTCCATGTCTATGAGGATTGCCTCGCCATCCTTGCCCGCAACCCCGAGGTCCGCCCCGACCCCGGTTTCGCCCGCATCGACGCCGCCTGGCTTTCGCGCTATTTCCGCTAGAGCGGATTCTATCTTTGCAAACGAAACTTAAACCGTAGTTATCATGAAGCGAATCTTTTTCCTGATGGCCTCCCTCGTGCTTGTCTGCGCCTGTGCGGGTCATATCGAACTGCCCGGCCCCCTGTCCGAGGGCATGGTCCTTCAGCGCGACACGCAGGTCAATCTCTGGGGCAAAGCGGTCCCGGGCGTCCCGGTCCGCATCGAAACTTCCTGGAACGGAAAGACTTACAGGGTCGTTCCAGACGCCGACAGCCTCTGGAAAGTGTCGGTCGTGACCACGGCGGCGGGCGGTCCCTATTCCGTGACCTTCCGCCAGGGAGGTGAGAAAGTGGTCGTCGGCGACGTCCTGCTGGGCGAGGTCTGGCTCTGCTCGGGCCAGAGCAACATGCAGATGCCCGTCATGGGCTACCAGTCCCAGCCGACGGAAGGGGCTCTGGAGGCCCTTCTCGAGGCTCCGGCCCATCGTCTGGTGCGGGTGATGAAGACCCCCCGGCGCATCTGTGACGGTCCGCAGGAAGACGTGCCGGCCTCCTGGTCGAAACCTTCCATCGCTTCCGTGAGCGAATTCTCCGCGGTCGGCTGGTTCTTCGCCGCACGCGTGTCGGAGGCCCTCGGCGTGCCGGTGGGCATCATCGAGGCCGACTGGGGCGGGACGCGCATCGAGACCTGGATGAGCCGGGAGCGCGCCGCCAAAGTCTTCCCCGAGGTCGGGGAAATGGACGGGCCGAATGCCCTGCAGGTCCTCTACGACAGCATGATCTGGCCCCTGCGCAACTACACGCTGCGGGGTTTCCTCTGGTATCAGGGCGAAAGCAACAAGGAACATTCCGAGGTCTATGCCGCCCTCATGGCCGAAATGGTGGACGAATGGCGTACGGCTTTCGGCGGCGGGGTGCAGATGCCCTTCTACTATGTCATGCTGGCCCCTTACGACTATTGCAATCCGCACGACTGCTCCCGTTACGGCGACCTGACCCTCCCGATGCTGTGGGAGGCGCAGCGCCAGGTCCTGGACCTTGTCCCGAACAGCGGCATGGCCACGACGACGGATATCGGAGACCCGCATTTCATCCATCCGGCCTACAAGCGCGAAGTGGCTGACCGGCTGGCACTTCTGGCCCTGCACGACACCTATGGCGACGCTGGCGGCTGGGAAGACAATGCGACCGTCTCCTGGAAGGCCCCCGTGTATGAGTCGGTGCGCTTTGAAGGCGGCAAGGCCATCGTGACCTTCGACTCTCCCGGCACCCTCTGCCCGGTGGATCCGCTGGACTACCTGCCGGTGCGCGGCTTCGAAGTCGCCGGCGCCGACCGCAAGTTCTACCCGGCGAATGCCTATGTGGACAAGGCCGTGGTCTATGGCTTCAAGAAAGACGTGGTCGTGAGCAGCCCGCAGGTCCCCAAGCCCGTGGCGGTCCGCTATGCCTTCCACAACGTCCCCGATGCGAATCTGACCAACGTGCTGGGCATCCCGGCGATTCCTTTCCG
>CAMIYB010000055.1 GCA_946402945.1 uncultured Bacteroidales bacterium
ACTTGGTCCAGTGCTCATAGGCGAGCAGCGGGCAGGCCTCGGTCATGCCGTAGCCGACGAGGTAGGGGAATTTGATGCGTTTGAAGAGACGCTCGACCTCGGGGTTGAGCGGGGCGCCGCCCATGATGAACTCCAGGACATTGCCGCCGAAGGCGTTCACCAGGCCCTTGCGGACCTTGTTGTAGATGATGTTGTTCAGGCCGGGGATCTTGAGGGCCAGTTTGACGATGGGCTTCTCCAGGGTCGGCTTGACTTTGGACTTGTAGATTTTCTCCATGACCAGCGGAACGGTGATCAGGAGGTAGGGCTTCACGTCGGCGAAGGCCTTCATCAGGGCCGCGGGGGTCGGGGCCTTGCCGAGCCAGTAGATGGAGGTGCCGTTGCAGAGCGGGTAGATGAACTCGATGACGAGGCCGTACATGTGGGCCATCGGGAGCATGGAGACCATCTTGTCGCCGGCCGGGACGTTGCGCTGGCTGTAGTCCACGTTGGCGGAGAAGTTGCGATAGGTCAGCATGACGCCCTTCGGGTCGCCCGTGGAGCCGGAGGTGTAGTTGATGGTGGAAAGATTGTCCCAGTTGTCGGTCGGGAAATGCACGTCGTCCGGGCCGAAGCCTTTCGGATATTTCGCGCTGAAAGCGGCGTCCAGCCCGTCGTAGGCCGCCTGGAACTTTTCGTCGCGGCAGAAGAGGATCTCCCACGTATCGACGTCGATGGCGGCGCGCAGGGCGGGCATTTTCTCCGGGTCCATCTTGGCCCATTTGTCGGCGTCGGTGAAGAGGACGATGCTGTCGGAATGGTTCACCAGGCCCATGACGCTGTCCGGCTTGAAGTCGGCGAGGATGGGGACGATGACGGTTTCGTATGTGTTGACGGCCAGGTAGGCGAAGCCCCAGCGGGCGCCGTTCTTGGCGCAGAGGGCGATTTTTTCTCCCTTGAGGATGCCGGCGTTTTCGAAGAGGGTGTGGAAACGGGCGATGGACGTGGCCATCTGGCCATAGGTGAAGGTCTCACCGCCGATGTTGTTGAGGGCGGCTTTGTCCCAGTACTTCTTGGTGGCGGATTCGAGGCGCTCCAAATAGTGCGGATATTTTGACATAGTGTTAGATTTTAGCGTCCAAAGATACAAAATTACGCGCGTGCATCCAGCAAAATTTGGCCGATATTTGTAAAAACACGATATTTGTGGCGAAATTTTACGGTATGAACAAGAAACCTATCATTGCGCTGATCTACGATTTCGACGGGACGCTCTCGCCCGGCAACATGCAGGAATTCGGCTTTATCCAGGCCATCGGCAAGACGCCGGAGGAGTTCTGGTCGATGAGCGACGATATCGCCCGCGGGCAGGATGCGAGCAATATCCTGGCCTATATGAAACTGATGTTCGACGAGGCCCGCCGGCTGGGCATTCCGCTCCGCCGCGACAAGTTCAAGGAGTTCGGCGCGCACATCCAACTGTTCGAAGGGCTGCGCACCTGGTTCCGCAGCGTCAATGAGTTCGGCGCTTCCCGCGGGGTCCGCATCGAGCACTATATCAATTCCTCCGGCCTGAAGGAGATCATCGAGGGCACGCCCATCGCCCACGAGTTCCGGCATATTTTCGCCTGTACCTATATCTATGATGCGAAGGGGGAGGCGGAGTGGCCGGGCATCGCGGTGGATTATACGGCGAAGACGCAGTTTATGTTCAAGATCAATAAGGGGATTTTCTCTTCCCGCGACTCCAAGAAGGTGAACGATTCGACGCCGGACGACAAGAAGCGGATTCCATTCCCGCGGATGATTTATTTCGGCGACGGCCAGACGGATGTCCCTTGCATGAAGATCGTGCAGATGTTCGGCGGTACGTCGGTGGCGGTGTACAACCCGCAGCATCCGGAGAAGAAGGCGGTAGCGGAGAAACTTCGCCGGCAGGGGCGTGTGAGTTTCATCGCCCCGGCGGTCTATACGCGCGACAGCCGCGCATGGCGGATTGTCTGCGGGATTATCGAGAAGATCAAGGTCGAGTCCGACCTGCAGCAACTGGCATCTAGAAGGTAGTTTCTGGCCGTTCAGACAGCAAGCCCCCCGGAAGGCAGAAAACTTAGGGGAAATGCCTTCCGGGGGGCTTGCTGTCTTGCCGGCTGCTATTCTGCAAGGCCCCAGTCGGCGGCGGAGAAGGTGCTCTTCGGGGCGTTGGGGACGTTGGGGAAGTAGGTCTGGCCGGTGATGGCTTCGAGTTCGGTTACGCTCATCATTTCGGCGGAAGTGACTTTCTGACCCTTGAGTTGGTTGGCATGGGCGCGCAGGAAGACGGCGCATTTGATTTCGTCCGAGGTACAGTTGGCAAGGGATTTCCGTGAGTTGCCGGATTTGGTACGCATCAGAACGTAGTAGAATGCCGTGGGCATGGCGACGTCATCGCGGCCCCATCCGTTGAGGGTGCGCGGGGTGACGGTATAGCCGTATCCGTCGGTGATGGTTTTGTAGATGCAGCCGATGACGGCATAGAGGGTGTCGGAGCACATCTGCTTGTCCACCCAGTCTTCGAGGGTGTTCCATCCGCCGCCGCCGGTGTTGAAGCCGTCGCTCATCTGCGCGGCGATATTCGAATAGTAGAAGACCTGGTGGTTGGTCGCCTCGGAGATGTTGCGGTCGGAAGATCCGAGGATATGTCCCTTGTTGAAGTCTTTCGCGTTGCCGGTGCTGCTCCATTGGATGCCTGCAGGAATGTCAGGATCGGGCTTGTATGCATCATGCCGGCCCTGGCTCTTGTACATGCTGTGGAGCGGGGCCGCTACCCAGAGCGGACTGTGGTGGGTGGCGCTGTAACAGACAGTGTAGTTGCGGGCCGTCCTGCCCAGCGGGCCGATTTCACCGCCGGCGCACATGTGGTAGGCGTAGTAGAGGTTGTTGTCGTTTGTGTTGACCATGTAGTTCCCGCTCTTGGTGATGTCCATCCGGGGGAGTTCGAACCAGCCGACCTGGTCGCCACCGGTGGGTTTGGCCTGCTCGACAAGGGTGGTGAAGGATTTGACGGGGCCGTAGAAATAGGCGTTGTCGCTGCCGTTGGGGATCACCACATAGGCACGGTACCAGTAGGTGTGACCATCTCCCAGGTCGTCCAGGCGGGCCGTGAAGGAGCCGGAGGTCGTGGTGACGATGTCCGTGGACTGGAGGACATTGGGAAGGGAGGTGGCGGAGGTGCCCCATTCAAAGCCCATTTCGCGCGGGGCCGACGTGGCTGCGCTGAAGGAGCCGGAAAGGACCGCGGCTTCCACCGTGATGCCGGAGGCGTCGCCGGTCGAAACCGACGCGGACGCTGCCGTGCCGCCGCCCTGCTCGTTACCGGAGCCGCTGCCGCCGCCCTGCTCGTTGCCGGAGCCGCTGCCGCCGCCCTGCTCGTTCTCTGAACCGGAGCCGCTGCCGCCGCCCTGCTCGTTCCCTGAACCGGAGCCGCTGCCGCCGCCCTGCTCGTTGCCTGAGCCGGAACCGCTGCCCTGCTCGTTGCCTGAGCCGGAACCGCTGCCCTGCTCGTTGCCTGAGCCGCCCTGCTGGGAGCCGGAATTGCCGCCTGAAGAGGGCTTGGAAGGGGTTTTCCCGAAGTTCTGCTCGTGCCGGTAGTTCGGAATCAGCGGGGCCGGGTCGCCGGCGCAGGAAAGCACCAGGACCATGCAGACAAGAAGGGAGAGGAAGCGTTTCATGGTTTTCATTTTAGGGTTCGAGAGCGTGGAAACTCTTGCGGAAATATTTCATGCGGAGCAACTGGTGGAAAATCCACGGCTGCAGCGTGTAGGTAATCAGGATGGTGGTAGCCATGCCGATGAGGGTGCTCAGCCCGATGGAACTGATGGCCGGATGGACGGCGAAGAGCAGCGACAGCACCACGACCGCCAGGACGAAGGCGGAGAAGAAGATGGCCACCTTGTGATAGACCAGCATTTCCCGTTTTCCGGTGCGCGCCTCGCTCAGCAGGCCTTCCATGACGAAGATACTGTAGTCCACGCCGATACCGAAGATGAAGGTGGAGACGACGATGCTGATCAGGTTGAAGGGGATGCCCAGCAGGGCCATCATGCCCTGGACCACGTACCAGCTGGCGAACATCGGGAAGAATGCGATCAGGGAGATCCAGATGTTGTGGAAGGTGAGCAGCAGGATGATGAGCACGAAGAGCGAGGAAATCATCAGCGTGCGGTCGAAGTCCTCATGGATCAGTTTGACCATGTCCACGCAATAGTAGAAGGGGTCGAGGACGATGGCATGGGGCAGGGCCGTGAGCACGTCGCTGACCGGGTCGCGCTGGTCGGTTGTGAGCATGACGGGCGTGAAGACGAGGAAGGTGCCGTCGTCCATCCGTTCGATGAAGTTCGACGACAGGCTCTCCGGGATGATGCCGGACTCATAGAGGGATTCCGGCTGATAATCGGCGGTGAGCATGGCGAAGAAGGGGGTGAACAGGATGGGGGAGAGGCCCCTCTTCCGGGCGGCCTCCGACAGGCGCGTGCGCACCGTGGCGATACGCTCGGGCGTCCAGTAGGCCTTCCATGCCTCGATGCGCACCCGCTGCTTTTCCAGCGGGACGAAGAGTTTCGGAACGACGCCGGAGAAGTTGTTGAGCATCCCTTCGGCCCGGAGCGAATCCAGGGCGTCGAGCATGATTTCATTGGCCGCAAGGGCCTCTTCCAGGTCTTTCGAGGTGCTGGCGAAATAGAGTTGGTCGAAACCGTTGAAATTCTTTTCGTCGTAGAGCCGTTCGCTCTCGATCAGCCGTTCGCTCTTGTAACCGATGTGGCGGAGGTCGCTGTCGAACTGGATCCGGCGGGAGGCGACGATGCCCACGATGATCAGCAGGCCGACGGCAACCAGCAGCCAGGTATCCTTGTCGAAGGAATGGGTGTTGATCCGGTCGATCAGGCGGAAGGCGCGCTCGTTGCGGCGGACCTTGGCCGGGCTCAGCATGTGGGGCAGGAAAATCAGGGCGAAGAGCGTGTTGCCGATCAGCGCCAGGCTGGCGAAGAGGCCGAAGTCACGCAGCAGTTCGCTCTGGGTCAGGAGCAGGCCCATGAGGGCGCCCACGGTGGTGATGCAGCCCAGGCAGACCGGCGTGGACTCGTCCCGGAGCATCTGCGCCGCCCCCTTGACATAGTAGAAATGGATGATAACATGGAGGCAGTAACTCAGGGCCACGCCCAGGACAATGGCGCCCAGGCCGAGGGCCATCAGGGACATGCCGCCCTTGATCCAATAGATGCAGGCCAGGGCGAAGAAAGCCCCGTAGAAAACCGGCAGGATCTGCTGCCAGATGATGTTGACGCTCCGGAAGCAGAGGCAGATGACCAGGAGGATGATGAGCAGCGAAACGCCTACGGTCATCACGAGGTCTCCCTTGATGCGGCTGGAGTTGTTGTAACTTTCGATCGGGTCGCCGTGGAAATAGATCTTCACCGCGGGATGCGCCTCCTCGAAACATTGGATTTCTTTGTTGATCATGCGCACCAGACGGGTGCCGGACCCGGAGTCGAGGCTGTTGAACCCCGGGGCGAGGAAGGCCAGGGCCACGGTGCTGTCGGGGCAGAAGAGATGGCCGTCCACGATGCTGTAGCCGCCCAGGCCGCCGTCCGAGAGGACCGTCCGGGCCAGGATGCCCTTGAGGTCGAGCGGGTCGCGGGCCACCATCTGGGTGTCGTCGCCGGTCCAGTCGTTCTCGATCAGTTCGAGGTTGCGGTCCATCTGCGCATCGATTGCTTCGGAAGTGATGGCCTCATCGAAGGCGGCGTACAGCGAGGTGTCCACGAAAGAGGGGACATGGTCCAGGGCGAAACCCAGGGCGCTGACAAGCAGTTCGTCGTCGATGCGCCAGAGGATGTTGTCGATCAGCGTGTGGGTGGAATCCTTGGCCAGGAGCCCTTCCACGAATTCGTCCTGCAGGCCGGCCAGTTCTTCGGGAGGGAGGTCGCCGGTAAACTGGAGGAAAACCTTGTCCTTGACGCGGAGGTTGCCGAAAGCCAGTTCACTCTCGGTATTTTCCGAGGGCATGAGTTTGGCGATGTTCTCCTCGTAGCGGACCTTGCTGCCGAAAAAGACAAACACCGCCATGCTGACGATCATCAGCAGGAAGAGAAGCCCTTTCCGGCTTTTGAAAAAACGGTATATCGGGACGAATATTCTGTGCATGAGTCGTTTAAGTGTATAATCATACAAAGATAAGGAAAATCTTTTGAATTGTAGGAAAAACATCCTACATTTACGGAAAATTGTAAGGCTTCGGGCCGAAAATCGAAAAAATGGAACGACTTTCCGCATTATTCCGCGCCTGGTCCGGGCGCGACCCTGAAAAAAGACGCCATCTGCCCGTGTCCGGCAGCCACCGGGATTACTACCGCCTCGAGGCCGGCCCCTATTCCGCCATCGGCGTCGTAGGGACTTCTGTCGAGGAAAACCGCGCCTTCGTCGAACTGGCCCGGCGTTTTTCCGAGCGGGGCATCCGCGTGCCGGCCATCCTCGCCGAAAGTGCGGACGGGCTCTGCAATCTCCAGGAGGACCTCGGCGACGAACTGCTTTTCGACGCCCTCGCCTCCGGACGCGAGTCCGGCCGCTACAATGAGGCGGAGCGTGCGCTCCTGCGCGAGACCATTACCGCCCTTCCCGCCATCCAGTATGCCTGCTGCGACGGTTTCGACTTTTCGCTCTGCTATCCGCAGCCCGAATTCGACGCCCGCATGGTCGCCTTCGACCTGAACTATTTCAAATATTGTTTCCTCAAGGGCACGAAACTGGAGTTTGCCGAGGTGTCCCTCCAGGACGATTTCGACCGGCTCTCGAAGGATATTCTCCAGCCTTTCGGCGACACTTTCCTCTACCGCGACTTCCAGGCACGCAACGTCATGCTGCGGGATGGGAAACCCTATTTCATTGATTTCCAGGGCGGTCGCCGCGGCCCGGTCTGGTACGACATCGCCTCCTTCCTCTGGCAGGCCAAGGCGCGCTATCCCGCCGAGGTGCGGGAGGAACTGCTGGAGACCTATCTCGACGCCCTGGATGTGGAACTGCTCCGCCATCCCGACCCGACCCTTCCCATGGACGGGCCCCGCGTGGACCGGGCGGCCTTCCGGGAGCGGCTGCGCCTCTTCGTGCTTTTCCGCCTCCTCCAGGTGCTGGGCGCCTACGGCTATCGCGGTCTCTTCGAGCGCAAACGCCATTTTATCGAGAGCATTCCCTATGCCCTCGATAATGTCCGCGACCTGCTGAGTCCCGGCGGATTCTTCGGCGATCCCACCCCGCTGACCGGCCGCTATCCCTATCTGTGCAAGGTGCTGGACCAGCTGCGCGGCCTGGCGTGGAACGAGGCCGACGGGGTGGACCGCGGCCTGACGGTGACCATCTACAGTTTCTCCTACAAGAAAGGCATTCCGGAGGACAAGAGCGGCAACGGAGGCGGCTACGTCTTCGACTGCCGTGCCTCCAAGAACCCCGGCCGTTTCATCCAGTACAAATACCAGACGGGACTGGACCAGCCTGTCATCGATTTCATCGAGAAATACGGGGAGATGCGGCGCTTCCTCGACGCGGTCTATACCCTGGTCGATGCCCACGTGGAACGCTTCATGGAACGGGGTTTCACCCACCTCCAGGTCAGTTTCGGCTGCACCGGCGGGCAGCACCGTTCCGTGTACGCCGCCGAGCATCTTGCCGCCCACCTGGCCGCCATCTATCCCGTACGGATCCACCTGATCCACCGGGAGCAGAATCTGGAGCGCCAGATTGCCGGGCGCCCCGGAAAATAGGCATCCTCAGATAAACAAAATGCCGGTACCCCGTTCGGAGTACCGGTATTTTTGCAAAACTGTCAGCCGTACGGCGGAAAGGCCTTACTGCTGGATCGCGCTCTGGGCGGCCGCGAGGCGGGCGATGGGCACGCGGAAGGGGCTGCAGGAGACGTAATCGACGCCGATCCGGTTGAAGAAGCGGATCGAGTCGGGATCGCCGCCGTGCTCGCCGCAGACGCCGCACTTGAGTTCGGGACGCTTGCTGCGGCCGTTCTGGATGCCGTATTCGACCAGTTTGCCGACGCCCTTGGTGTCGATGGTCTGGAAAGGATCCGCATCCAGGATCTTATTGCCGAGATAGTCGCCCATGAAGGTGCCGATATCGTCGCGGGAGAAGCCGAGGGTCATCTGCGTGAGGTCATTGGTACCGAAGGAGAAGAACTCGGCGGTACGGGCCATGCGGTCGGCCGTCAGGGCGGCGCGCGGAATCTCGATCATGGTACCGAACTGGTACTTGATGGTCTCCATGCTGCGGACCTCGACCTCGGTCTTGACGCGCTCGCAGATGGCCTTCTGGAAACTCAGCTCGCGGGCGGAGATAGTGACCGGGATCATGATCTCGGGCTGCGGGTGCTTGCCTTCCTTGAGCAGCTCGGCCGTGGCCTCGAAGATGGCGCGGTACTGGGTCTCGGCGATGAGCGGGTAACTCACGTGGAGACGGACGCCGCGGTGGCCCATCATCGGGTTCACCTCGTGGAGGGCCTCGCCGCGTTTTTCGACTTCCTCGACGCTGATGCCGAGTTCGCGGGCGATTTCCTGCTTCTTCTCTTCCGTGCGCGGGACGAACTCATGGAGCGGCGGGTCGAGGAGACGGAACACCACCGGCTTGCCGTCCATGATGAGGAGGGTGCTCTTGACAGCGGCCTTGATATAGGGCTCGAGGTCCTGCAAGGCGTCCCTGCGCTCCTCGTCGGTGTCGCAGAGGATCATCTTGCGCATCTTGGCCAGCGGAAGTTCGCTGTTCTTGCCGTAGAACATGTGCTCGATGCGGAACAGGCCGATGCCTTCCGCCCCGAACTTGAGGGCCTTGGCGGCATCTTCCGGGGTGTCCGCGTTGGTGCGGATACCGATCTTGCGGTATTTATCGACGATGGCCATGAAATCCACGAAGAGGGGATTCTCGGTAGCGTCCATCATCTCGATGCGCTCGTTATAGACGAGGCCCTTGGTGCCGTTGAGGCTGAGCCAGTCGCCTTCCCTGTACACCTTCGGGTCGTCGCCGAAAGTAACGGTCTGCTCCTCGGGGTTGAGATGCATCACGTCGCAGCCGACGATGCAGCATTTGCCCCAGCCGCGGGCCACGAGGGCCGCATGGGAGGTCATACCGCCGCGGGTGGTCAGGATACCGGCGGAAGCGCGCATGCCCTCGATGTCTTCCGGGGAAGTCTCTTCGCGGAGCAGGATGACCTTGCGGCCTTCCTTCTGCGCCTGCATGGCGGCTTCGGAGGTGAAAACGATGGTGCCGACGGCGCCGCCCGGGGAAGCCGGGAGACCCTGCGCCAGGACCTTTGCCTTCTTCTCGGAGGCGGGGTCGAGGATGGGGTGGAGCACCTCGTCCAACTGGGCGGGGCTCACGCGCATCACGGCGGTCTTCTCGTCGATCATGCCTTCGGCAACCATGTCCATGGCCATCTGCAGGGCGGCCAGGCCGGTGCGCTTGCCGATACGGCACTGCAGCATC
>CAMIYB010000056.1 GCA_946402945.1 uncultured Bacteroidales bacterium
GTCCCGGACTACCCCGACGGTTCGGTGAAGATGACGAATTCCGCCGAAAACTTAATCCGCTTTGAGATATACCCGTTGGAAGCAGGTGAGAGACTGGCAGAGTTAGGGAAGTCGGCCATTTCGCTCGACTTCGTAGAAACTACAACAAAAGCTGGTGCTTTGACAAACATCCCGGTCTCCCAGGTTTCATTTGATGGTGATTTCTTTTCAGTAACTGCTAATGGTAGCGCCATATCGTCGAGTATCCAAACAGGTATAACTGGAGCGAATGCACGTCTCCGAATCTCAGCTGGCACAGTTATAAGAAGTTCGGAGTATTTCAGACTGACATTTGGTCTTATTCCGTCGCAATCTGATGATGTCACTATTGAACTTCTTCCCATTAGCGGAATAACAGAGATGCACGCTACACTCAAAGCAAAAGTTAACCTTAGCGTGAAACCAAATGACGATGTTACCTTTGGTTTCGTGTATTCCGACAGCAAAGAAAATTTATTCTTCAACGGGGATTTTTTTCCTTTGGTCGATACCCTGAAAACTAGGGCAATCAGTCAGGATGGTATCTTGTCATGTACTACCCATCCCTTGAAAAGCGACAAGAAGTATTACTATCGCCCATTCGTAATAAAGAATAATGTAGCATATTATGGAGATGCCGGCGAGTTCTCTACACTTCCAATAAACTGTATAGTTGAAACAATGGCGGCGACGGATATCTCTGCTTTTACGGCAACACTAAATGGTAAACTAACGGTAAATAGTCAAGAGAATCTTGAGATAGATGTCTGGTTCCTATCTAGTGACGAAGCTACGACGATAGACGAATTGAAACGCACCGGTCAATTGTCCCGGGCCTTGGTTGTAGATGGCTCTTTCAAATATGAGATATCCAGAACCGCATATCCAGCATTGAAATATAAAACAACGTACTATTATGTGGCTATCGCGAAGGCAAATTGTATTGAGTTTTACGGTGACGTGGAGAGTTTCTCAACTCCAGACACTTCGGAAGTCGTTGATTTAGGCTTGAGTGTCAAATGGCGTGGATGGAACATGGGCGCATCTAAGCCGGAGGAGTATGGTGATTATTATGCATGGGGCGAGACGGAACCGAAAGAGAATTATTCTGGTCACAAGTACTATGATAGACAATCTGATAAATTATTAAAGTATAACACCAAGGCTTCTTATGGTCCTATTGATAATAAGACAGTACTGGATTCGGAGGACGATGTTGCCCATGTAAAGCTCGGCAGCCTGTGGCATATACCTACAGCTGCAGAATGGGCAGAGCTTAAGGAAAAGTGCGAATGGACTAGGGTTGATGATTATAATGGAACCGGAGTCCCAGGAAGTCTTGTTACCGCCACTAATGGCAACAGTATTTTCCTTCCCGCTGCTGGTCTCATGACGAGCACAATTCTCAGCGGCGCGGGTTCGAGTGGATTCTACTGGTCTTCGTCTCTCGATGTTAGCGACCCATTCAATGCTATATCCACTTACAGCTCATATAATCGTCATTACGGTTTTTCGGTTCGTCCCGTTTATAAAGAATAACAGCCCCTAACATACAAAAATAAGAAAGACCAACTCAAAAACGCTAATATTCTGAATAAAGGAATATTACTGACGAAAACGATGACTGAGAAATATGGAATACCAACGACAGAAAGCTGGAATTTGAAAGTCATCCACAGAAAAACCAACAGAATTATCAATAAATGGGATAATCACGAAAGTTATTCCGCGAGAATCCGCTCCACGACGGGGCGGATTTCTTCGTATCCGTAGCCCCGGGAGAGGCCGAAGCGGAGGAGTTTCAGGCGCACCTGCGGGTCTTCCCGCAGCGTACGGTATTTGGAGCGGAGGACATTTTCCATCTTGCCGGCCGCGCCGGCGGCGTCGATTTCCCCGAGCGCCGCATCGACGGTGGTCTTGTCGATCCCCTTCCCGGCCAGCGCGAAGCGGATCTTGACCGGCCCCCAGCCGGAGAGGGAGGCCTTGTCGCGGGCGAAGGCGGAGGCGTAGCGGAGGTCATCGACATACTTCTCGGCCTGCAGGGCCTCCAAGATCTCCTGCGCCGCCTCGCGGTCCCCATCCACGGCCTTCAGGACCTTGGCGAACACGTCCGCGCTGCAGTACTCCCTCCGGGAGCATTGTGCCTGCCACTTCGACAGGATCTTCTTCTGTTCTTCCGTCATATAAATTATTCCCTTAAACGAAAAGCTTCCAATCCGGGCTAGAAATCAAAACCGAGACTGAAATAGGCGCCGACGCTGCGGGTGATGCTGGACCAGTGGATATCGGCCCGGATCGGGCCCACGATGGAATCGTAGGCATATTCCAGACCGGCGCCGATGAACCCGCGGGAATTCTGGGCATGGAACCAGTCGCGGAAAGCCCCGGCGTCATCCCCGGCGTTGACGATGGCCGTCACATAGTGGTTCTTCAGGAAACGGAAACGGAAATCCACCCCGGCGATGGCCAGGAAAGGACCCGTCGCCTCGGCATTGTTGATCCCGATGAAAGGAATCTGCTGGTCAAGGTAGCGGCCGGCCATCCGCCCGCCCATGACATTCATGAACGGAACGGGGATTCCTTCCGGGCTCATCGCCATCCGGATTCCCGCAAAGGGAAGGATGGCGAAGGGGCGCGCCACCGGCAGGACCGTCTTGAAATCCAGTTGCAGGGTATGGAAGGGCGTGATGCGCTCCATCAGGCCCAGGGCCACCCAGGAATAGTCCAGCCCGAAGCGGACGCCCCGGTCGGGGAAATAACCGTCCGTAAAGGTATCCGCACGGCCGGAGAGGAAGAGCGAGAGGTAACTGTTGCGCGGAGCGCCCGGAAGCGTACCTTCCAGCCCGTTCTCCGACATCATCGAGGCCATATTGAACCAGTCGTTGCGCACTCCGCCCTTCAGGTCCATGCGCGACCAGCGGATATTGGACAGGAACACATCCGTCCGGAAATTGTGGTAGGTGAATTTCAGACGGTTGTCGCCGATGGCGAACTTGTTGCGGTCCACGAAACGGTAGTTCAGGTTGAGGTTGAAGGTCGGCCCCTTGATCGGCTTGAAATAATAATGGAGGTCGGCATAGGGGTTCGTCCCCACCTTGGCCGTAAAATCGAGGGCATGGCCCGACAGGTTGTGGACATTCAGTCCGACATTCAGCAGGACCGCCACAATCTCCTCCGTATCGAAACGGCCGCCGACGCCCACCTGGTGGATGGGACCCTTCTTGCAGTTGAAATGGAGCCGGTAGGGCTCCTTGTCGCCCCGCAGTTCGTAGGTCACGTAATCGAAGGCCTTCGTGCCGTAGATGGTCGCCTCGGCGTCTTCGATCTGGGAGCGGGACAGTTTCTGGCTGGACTTGATGTTGAGTTTACTGAGCAGGTAGCGGCTGTCGCGGTCGCTCACGCCGTTGATTTCCACCCCGTCCACCTCCACGCTGCCGGCATCCAGGTTGAAGGCCGGAGCGGCATGGCGACGGAGCGTATCCCCTTCCGTCAATTCCTTGAGCGTCAAGAGATTTTCCTTTTCCTTAACGGCGGCGTCATACCCCCGCTGGAGGATCACGTCGATGGCTTCCGTATCGAAACTCAGCATGTTATAGCCCGTCAGGTCGGGCATGATGGTGATTTCGGTATGGCGGTAGTTCCGCTCATAGGACTCCCTTCCCAGCATATCGGTCGCCTGCATGATCAGGTCGTAGAGGTTGTTGAGCCCCTCGTAGCCCAGATAATCGGTATGGAGATCGACACCGATGACCAGGTCAGCCCCCAGTTTATAGGCCAGGTCGGTCGGATAGTTGTTGCGCATGCCGCCGTCCACCAGCACCATGCCGTGCTCCTTGATGGGCGTGAAGAGGCCCGGGATGGACATGGTCGAGCGCAGGGCCGTATTGAGTTTGCCGCTGTACCAGACCTTGGCCGTGCCCGTAACCATCTCCGTAGCCACGCACACGAAGGGAATCGGCAGGTCGATGAAATTCATCTCGTCCTGGTAGCCGATGGTCAGGGAACTGAAAATATTGCCCACGTTCTGGCCGAAAACGAAGCCGGAGGGCAGGCTGCCCAGCACGCCGGGCGTAGCGGTCTTGTTGTCCTCGGCGCCCAGGTGGAGATCGTCATAGCGCTGGGCCGTTCCTTCGAACACCTCGTCCTCCTGCCCGCGGAGCAGATCCTTCTTGGAATAATAGAAAGGAACGGAGACTACATACTTTTCCTTGTACTTGTTTTCGTTGTAGGAAATATAGTCACGGGGCACCTTGTCACTGAGGGCGATCCCCCAGTCGATGTGGCGGATGATGCTGTCCATCTGGGCGGCATTATAGCCGGCGGCATACAGACCGCCCACCAGGCCGCCCATGCTCGTGCCGAGCACCATGTCGATGGGGACGCCCAGTTCCTCGAGGTAGCGGATGGCGCCGACATGGGCCGCTCCTTTGGCCCCGCCGCCGCTGAGGACCAGCGCAACGGTCGGACGATGGGCCCGGATGCTGTCCATCCGCGCCTGGAAGGCCGCGATATGCCGGGCGTCGAGTTGGGGATCGAGCCCGTAACTATAGGGTTGGGCGGAGACTGCGGCGGCGCACAAAAGGCCGGCCAGCAGCAGGGCAAGGCGTTTTTTCATGGCTGTTTGTGTTTTCCCGCCAGCATGCCGCAGGCGGCGTCGATGTCCTCCCCGCGGGAGGCGCGGATGGTACAGGGCAGGCCGGCCGCGCAGAGCCGGTCGCGGAAAACCGCCATCACCCCGTCCGACGAAGTCCCGTAAGGGAAATCGGGGATGCGGTGGAAGCGGATCAGGTTCACGCGGCACTCCAGGCCGCGAAGCAGGCGGATGAGGGCGTCGGCATGGCGCTTGTCGTCATTGACGCCGGCGAACATCGTGTATTCGAAACTGACCCGTCGCTGGCCGGAGAAATCATATTGCCGCAGCAGGGCCACCACGTCGCGGATGTCCCAGGCTTTCTGGGCCGGCATCAGGGCCTCGCGTTCCTCCGGGAAAGGGTTGTGGAGGCTGACGGCCAGGTGGCAGCGGGTCTCGTCCAGCATGCGACGGAGATTCGGCAGCACGCCGATGGTGCTGAGGGTGATGCGTTTGGGACTCCAGCCGAAGCCCCATGGCGCCGTGAGGATTTCGATGACGCGGCGGACGGACTCATAGTTGTCCAGCGGCTCTCCCATGCCCATGAACACCACGTTGGTGAGCGCATCGGATTCGTCCACGGCAATCAGTTGGGAGAGGATGTCGGCGGCGGACAGGTTGCCGTGGAAGCCCTGGCGGCCCGTCGCGCAGAAATGGCAGCCCATCCGGCAGCCGGCCTGGGAGGAAATGCAGAGCGTGCGGCGGTCCTCCTCGGGGATCATCACCGCCTCCACGGCGCCGGCCTCCTCGACCGGGGCGCCGCCCTTCTGCAGGGTGCAGACCACGGGGAAAAGGTATTTCCGCGTGCCGTCGGCGGACTGCTGGCAGCCGGCCGGAGCCGTCACCCCCACTTCCCACTCCTGCGCGAGCCGCTCCCGGCCCGTCTTGGAGAGATTGGTCATCTCCCCGATGCTACGGACCTTCTTCCCGTAGAGCCACTGCGCGATCTGCTTCCCGGCGAAGGCGGGAAGGCCGGCGGCGAGGGCGATTTCTTTCAACTCATCGGGCGTCTTGCCCAGCAGTTTCTTCATCATAGCGGATTCATTGGCACGCTTTGCAAAATTAAACAATTTTTCTTTCAGAATGCAGGGTTTTTATTTATCTTTGCTCCGATGGGCGCACCGCTTGCGCCCGATAACCTTAAAAACATCTTTTCACTATGGCTAAAGAAGCAGTACAAGACAATGCAGGGAAGCTGAAGGCATTGCAGGCGACGATCGACAAAATCGAAAAGGATTTCGGGAAAGGGACGATCATGAAACTGGGAGACCAGCCACAGGGAGATGTTCAGGTCATTCCGAGCGGATCCGTCGCCCTGGACCATGCGCTCGGCATCGGCGGCTATCCGCGCGGCCGCATCATCGAAATCTACGGGCCCGAATCCAGCGGTAAGACGACCCTGGCCATCCATGCCATCGCCCAGGCCCAGAAGCAGGGCGGCATCGCGGCCATGATCGACGCGGAGCACGCCTTCGACCGCACCTACGCCAAGGCCCTCGGTGTGGACTTGGAGACCCTGCTCATTTCCCAGCCGGACAACGGCGAGCAGGCCCTGGAAATCGCCGACAACCTCATCCGTTCCGGCGCCATCGACATCATCGTCATCGACTCCGTGGCGGCCCTGACCCCGAAGGCGGAGATCGAAGGCGAGATGGGTGAAAACAAGGTCGGCCTCCAGGCCCGCCTGATGAGCCAGGCCCTCCGCAAACTGACGGCCAACATCAGCAAGACCGGCACCTGCTGCATCTTCATCAACCAGTTGCGCGAGAAGATCGGCATCATGTTCGGCAACCCGGAGACCACCACCGGCGGCAACGCCCTGAAGTTCTACGCCTCCGTGCGCATCGACGTCCGCCGCACCACCCAACTCAAGGACGGCGACGAGGCCCTGGGCAACCGCACCAAGGTCAAAGTGGTCAAAAACAAGATGGCCCCGCCTTTCAAGAAGGCCGAATTCGACATCGTTTACGGCGAAGGCATCTCCCACAGCGGAGAGATCGTGGACCTCGGCGTGGACCTCGGCATCATCGTCAAGAGCGGTTCCTGGTTCAGTTACAACGACGCCAAACTCGCCCAGGGGCGCGAGGCGGTCAAGCAACTCCTCAAGGACAACACCGAACTCTGCGACGAAATCGAAGCCAAGATCCGCGAGGCCATGCAGGCCGTCCGCGACTAATCGACGCTCAGACAGCCCTCCGAGACAGGATTATTTCTCTGCCGCCATCACCTCGTTGTAGCACTGGCGGCAGAGCGGTTCGTAGACGTCTTTTTCGCCGAGGACAACGAGTTTCTTCGAATGGGAGAGGCGGTGGGAATGGTTGGCCAGGCTGCCGCACTTGACGCAGATGGCATGGACTTTCTGGACATCCTCCGCGACGGCCAGCAGGGCCGGAATGGGGCCGAAAGGCTTGCCGAGGTAGTCGGTGTCGAGGCCGGCCACGATCACGCGGACCCCGCGGTTGGCCAGGGCCTGGGCCACTTCCACCAGACGTTCGTCAAAAAACTGCGCTTCATCGATGCCGACCACCTGGACGTCATCGGCCACACCCAGGATCTTGCTTACATCCTTGATCGGGGTGCAGGGGATGCTGTGGAGGTCGTGGGAGACCACGTCCATGTCGGAATAGCGGGTGTCGACGGCCGGTTTGAAGATCTCAATCTTCTGGTTGGCGAACTGGGCCCGCTTGAGCCGGCGGATGAGTTCTTCGGTCTTTCCGGAGAACATCGAGCCGCAAATCACTTCGATGCAGCCCGATTTTTTTGCATTTTCTGAGAACATTTGTGTAATTTTGTGGACGGAACAAATATAGTTAAATTTCGCCGTATGGGAAACGCTTCAAGCGAAAAATTCGCGCAACTCTCCGAAGAACTGGCCGCCATGGCGTCCCGCATTTCCGCCCTCGAACAGCAGGTGGCCGCCCTCAGAGGCCTCATAGAGCCCGCCGGCGGCTCCGACGACGCCGACCCGATCGACCTCAGCATCGACGCCGCCGAGGACATCGCCCCCGCCGCCGTTCCGGTTGTGGAGGACTTCCCCGCCGTGCCTGTTGCCGAGGGCGTTCCGGTCGTGCCCGGCGGCGAGGGAGATTCCGTCGCTCCAGTTGTTGAGGACATGCCGTTCGAGCCCGTCGTCGAGGGCGTTCCGGTAGTGCCGGTCGTCGAAGACATTCCTGCCGCGCCGATCGTCGAGGATATCCCCGTAGCGCCGGTCGTCGAAGACATTCCTGCCGCGCCGGTCGTCGAAGCGCCGGTCGTCGAAGACATTCCTGCGCCGGCTGCCGCCGACGCGGAGGATCCCTTCTCCGACCTGTTCGGCAGCCGGGAGACCCCCGCGGAGAAGCCGAAGAAAGCCGCCCGCAAGAGCATCAACGACAGCGCCGCAGTCCAGCGGAAAGCCGTCATCGACACCATGGCCGACCAGAGCGCCTGGCTCCATGACATCCCCGGCCCCGAGGTAAAATCCCTGCGCAGCGCCATCGGCCTGGGCGACCAGGTCGTCTATATCCGGCGGCTGTTCCGGGACGATTCCGCCCTGTACCAGAGCACCATCGACCGCCTCGGCGCCATGAACACCCTCAAGGAAGCCGTCGCCTACCTGGCCGAGACTTTCCCGGAATGGAACCCCGCTTCCGACGACGTCTATCGCTTCATGATGGCCGTCCGCCGGAAAATCCGCAAATAGCCGATGGAAGGAAAACTGTACATTGTCCCGACCCCGGTCGGCAACCTCGAAGACATGAGTTTCCGGGCCGTGCGCGTGTTGCGCGAGGCCGACCTCATCCTGGCCGAGGACACCCGCACCAGTTCGGTGCTGCTCCACCACTACGACATTCACGGGAAACTGCTTTCCCACCACAAATTCAATGAACACCAGACCGTCGGCCTGGTCCGGGAAAGGCTGCTCGCCGGAGAGAAGGTAGCCCTGATCAGCGACGCCGGCACGCCCGGCATCTCCGATCCCGGCTTCCTGCTCGCTCGGACCTGCGCCGAAGCCGGCATCGAGGTGGAGACCCTGCCCGGGGCGACCGCCTGCATCCCCGCCCTCGTCTCGTCCGGCCTCCCCTGCGACCGTTTCTGCTTCGAGGGCTTCCTGCCCGTCAAGAAAGGCCGCCAGACCCTGTTGAAAGCCCTCGCCTCCGAGCCGCGGACGATGGTTTTCTACGAATCACCCTACCGCCTGCTACGCACCCTGCGCGAGTTGGCGGACTATTTTGGAGCGGATCGCCCCTGCTCCGTCGCCCGCGAAATCTCGAAGGTGCATGAGGAACACCGCCGGGGTTCGCTCTCCCAGGTGGCCGACTGGTTTGCCGACCATGAGCCGAAGGGGGAAATCGTCATCGTGGTAGGCGGGGCGCCCAAACAACATCGTTCAACCCGGGAAGACGGAGCCGAACCGTCCCATGACCACAGAACCGGCACCTAAACAACCCTCTTCCTCCTTCATCGTCGGGGCCATCGCCCTCGTATTCCTGGCCATCGGCTACCAGACCGCCCTGCTTGTCCATCGGGCGGCCACCCTCCGCATCGCTTCCGCCCGGGACCATCCGGACACGGTCTATGTCGTCGATCCCGCCCTCGCCGC
>CAMIYB010000057.1 GCA_946402945.1 uncultured Bacteroidales bacterium
TGTCCACCCGGCAAAAATGACGGTCAAATCATCCTACTTTTTGTCCAGGTGACCGGACTATCGAAAACGCGTAAAACGCAAACATTTGATAACAAATCATTTATCACATCGTCTTTCGAAAATAATTCCAAAGACATGTCGGTAATCCTTTACTAGCAAAGCACTTACATTTTACAGCATTTTGGTTCAACACATGTGCCAACTAGCCTATGCTGCCCGTCCAAAACACCAAGCACCCCTATTTGAAGCCGATACTTGTAGGAAAACCCCGCCCAAAACAGCAAGTCTCCTCCCCTCGCCATTTATTGCAACAACACCCGGTAGCGCCGCGAGCCGCTGTATCGAGCTCGCTAGGCCGCGAACGCGTGTTGTAGCCGGCGGCCGTCGTTCTTGCCGCCGGCGGTGCAATCAGTCAGTGTATTCGGTAAACTAATACCAGTACTCCCAAACCCGCGTGGAGGACAAGTCTCTGACTATCAAGTAATAAACAATATGGTCCCACCCGGATGACAACCGAGGGACCATCCCTCCAAAACATTGACAGTCAACAACTTGTCCTCCATGAATTTTGCATGTCATCTTGTCTCCTTCTCATCCCACCTACAATCTGTCTCCACTGCCTCCCTTTACAACAACACCTCGCTACCTACCTTCCCTTTATCATCCATTGCAACAACACCCGGTAGCGCCGCGAGGGTATTACGCCCCAGACGGCTGATTTCGAGGCATACAATCCGGTTCAAGCGGTGTTCCTTGACATACTCCACCAGTCCGGAGATTTCCTCTCTCTCGGCGTTTCTCGTGGCTCCGCTGACTTTATTGGCGAACACCTTCACGACCTCCCAGTTCATCCGCTGGCAGTTGTCCGTGAGTTCCACCACCTGCCTTTCGTAGTCCTGCCCCTGTGTCGAGACCCTTGCCAGAATCGCTACCTTTTCCATTGTGCTCATGTCTGTTTCCTTTATCTACAGCTAATATACAGCTATAATTTAATATATGCAATCTTCCGATAGATTATTTTTAACATTTGCAATCCTCAACCGTAATCTGTACCTTTGTACCTACAACAACATAGCGGAACGATGGCAAATGTAAACGGAAAACAGGAGCGGATGGTCGTACATTTGGAAATCGACGGTCAGCATCACTACTACGGGAACCTCAAAGCCCTTTGTGACCACTGGGACAAGGATGCCCTGGGGGTGGGGTACGCCTACCTACGGAACTACGGAATCAGCGAAGAAAAGCCCTTCCGGAACACCAAGTGCGTGATTCGTAGAGGAATCCTTGTTACTTCAGCGAAAAAATAGTATATCGCCTTCGATGAATCGAGATTTACCGAAGTTATCCCAAGAAAAGAATTAGTTTCCTTCACTAACGAATAGAAGAGATGAAACAGTTTTACTTACCCGCAGACCAGGTTAAAAGGCTCATTGACCCCATGGGGTTTTGTTTTGCTTCGGACCGCATTACCGTAGATGGAGGGAAAGTTGGATACATGTATCGGGAAGAAGGTGATGAACCGGCAGACAGCGGATGGAGATTTTTTGAAGGCAGTGAGGACCAAGAGTACGCCGATGACCCCAGTCATTTTGAACTCTACGATGTCAATACCATTGCGAATTTTGACCCGGAGATAATCCCGTTATTGGATTCGCCCATCGGCAGTGCTTTTGAAAGAACGCCAACAGGGCTTCAAGCGATTCCTGAAGGTTTTGAACCATTACCTGACGAATAACCTTTGCAATAACGCACCTGCATCCTCCCATCTATCGAACAGTTTATCACAAACTCTTAAGAAGATTCATTGCAACAACTCCGCATCTTGAATAGTATTCTTCTTACCCATCAGTTCGGGGAAGTACGGATGCAGGGCCCAAATCCTCTCCACCCAAGGCCACAATCGGTTCAAGTCCTCCTTGCTCCAAGCACCCTTTTCTTCAGCCCGCGGTCTTCGCGGGCTTTTTTCTTACCGGAGGTTGTGGAAGCAGGCTGCGGGAGCGTCGGGGCCTTCGAGGAGGACGCCGGAGGGGGAGAGGGCGAGGATGCGGGTGGCCTCTCGGGTGGCCTCGTGGAGGTCGTGGGAGGAGAAGAGGATGGCGAGGCGGCGGCCTTCGGCCAGGGAGCGGAGGGTCCGGAGCACCTCGAGGCGGGCGTCCACGTCAAGGAAGGCGGTGGGCTCGTCGAGGAGCAGGACGGCGGCCCGGCGGACAAGCGCCGTGGCGATGCAGGCCTTCTGGAACTGGCCGTCGCTGAGACTCGCCAGGTCGCGGCCGGCCAGGTAGCGGATGCCGAGACGGTCCAGGGCCTCGTCGATGGCCCGGAGGGAATCGGCGCTCAGATGGCCCCAGGGGCCGCTTTCATGGAAACAACTGCTGCGGAGGAAGTCCTCGAGCGAAAAGCCGCGGACTTTCGGGATCCGAGTGGGGACGAGGATGGCGCTGCCTTCGACGGAGCCTTCCACCGGGGACTGGAGACCGGCCAGGGTGCGGAGCAGGGTGGTCTTGCCGCTGCCGTTGGGCCCGCAGAGCAGGGCACAGTCGCCCGGGGCGAGCGAGAGGTTCACCCCACGGAATAGCGGCGTGCCAAATCCTGCGGCCAGATTGCTTGCGCGCAGAAGCGGGGAGATGGGGTCACCGGTCATAGCGCGTCTTCAGGATAATCAGCAGGATGGGAATGCCCAGCAGGGCCAGGGTCGAGCCGGCCGGAAGCGGCACGGGGAAGCACTGGGAGAGCAGGTCGGCGGCCAGGCAGAGGATGGCGCCCGTCAGCAGGGATGCCGGAAGGACCCGGCGATGGACCGAGGACCCGGTCAGCCAACGGACGATGTGCGGAGCTGCGATGCCGACGAAGCCCAGGGGGCCGCAGAAGGCGGTTACGGCGCCGGTGACCAGGCAGCAGGAAAGCAGGGCGAGGGTGCGGATGCGCCCGGCCGGGGCACCTGTGGCGGCAGCATAATCGTCACCGAAGAGCAGGATGTCCAGGCCTTTCCCATTGAGCAGGGCCAGCAGGAAGGCGGCCGCCAGGGCGAGGGCGACAAGCAGCAGCCCGGAGCCCGACAGCCCGGAAAAACTCCCGGCAGACCAACTGTAGAAAAGTTTCAGCCGTTCCTCTGACGCAAGATAGGCCAGGACGGAGGTGAGGGCGCTGAACACGAATCCGAGCATGACGCCGAACAGCAGCAGGGTCGCGCCGCTGTGGCGCGCTGCGACGGCCACGATGACGGCCGTGGCGGCGACGGCCCCCAGAAAAGCCGCGATGGCCACGGGCAGACCCGCCGCGAAGTTGCCCAGGAGGGTCCCGCCGCCCAGCAGGGTGGCCAGGGCCGCCGCAGTACCGGCTCCCGCGCTGACGCCCATGATGTGGGGATCGGCCAGCGGATTGCGGAACACCGCCTGGAGTTGCGCGCCGGAAAGGGCGAGGCCGGCGCCGGCAAGAATGGCCGCCAGCATGCGGGGCGCGCGGATGTGCCAGAGAATCTGCCCCGCCGCAGGAGATCCGCCGCCGGAAAGGGCTGCGAGCGCCTCGCGGAAACTCAGCGTCCGTCCGCCCAGCAGAAGGTCCAGCAGGGCCAGGACGGCGAGCAGGACCGGAAGAAGCCAGCGATATGCGTTTTCCCGTTTCAAAGCATACAAAGATACAGGAAAAATGCGTATCTTTGAAAGAATCTAGACCGTTTTCAAAATGGGAACAAGCGAAATCATCCTTCTGGCTGCGCTGGTGGCCGCTCTCCTGGTGCTGGGCTTCGTGCTGGTCCTGTCCGCCCGCCGGACGCGGGCCTTCGCCGATGAAAAGACGGACCTGATCCGCCGCTATGAGCAGGAGAAGAGCGAACTCGGCCGGGCCTATGAGCAGGAAAAGGACAGCCTGCAGGCGGCCGTCACCGCCGCACAGGTCGAGCGGCAGGACCTTGCCGCGAAACTGGCGGCCCGGCAGGAATATGAGGCGCAGTTGGCGGCCCGGCAGGAAGCCGACCGCCAGGAGGCCGAAAGGCAGCGGGCCCGGGAACGCCAGGAGGCGGAAGCCCGCCGCGAAAAGGAGCAGCAGGCCGTCGAGGCGCGCCACGCCAAGGAACTGGAAGCCCTGAAAGAGGCCCAGAAAGCCGCTTTGGAGTCCATGCGCGAGCAATTCGCGGTCCTTTCCGCCAAGAACAACGACGCCTTCCGCGAGCGCAGCGAAAAGAGCATCGGCGACCTGCTGAAACCCGTCCAGGAGAAGTTCAAGGAGTTCAGCGACACGGTCCGCGCCTCGCAGAAGGAAGCGGCCGAGCGCCACGCCAAACTCGACCAGAAGATTGTCGACCTGACGGGCCAGAGCCAGGCCGTCGGCGACGAGGCCCGCAACCTGGCCAATGCCCTGACCGGCTACAGCAAGGTCCAGGGCGATTTCGGGGAAATGCTCCTGACGGATGTCCTCAAGAACGCCGGCCTGACCGAGGGCGTCCATTTCTTCACCCAGGGCGTCATCACCGACGAAAGCGGCCGCGAAATCAAGTCGGAGGCCGGCCGGACCATGATCCCGGATGTCCTGGTCTATTATCCCGACGACACCACGGTGGTCATCGACTCCAAGGTGAGCCTCAAGGCCTATAACGACTACATGGCCGCCGCCACCGTCGAGGAGCGCCGCACCGCCGCCAAGGCCCATGTCGAAAGCGTGAGGAACCATATCAACGAATTGAAACTCAAGGACTACGCCTCTTATATCCCCGCCGACCGGCGGAAAGTGGACTTCAACATCATGTTCATTCCCGTGGAGGGCGCCTTCCGACTGATGCTGGAGGAGGACCCGCGGCTCTGGCAGGTGGCCAAGGACAATAAGGTGCTTATCGTCAGCCAGATGACCCTGATCATCGTGCTCAATATGATCCAGATGAGCTGGCGCCAGCACGAACAGGAAAAGAACATCGCGGAAGTGTACAGCACGGCCGAGGAACTCATGGGCCAGCTTCGTGGCTGGCTGGAGGCCTATGTCAAACTGGGCGAGCATCTGGGCAAGGCCTCCGAGGCCTATGCCGATGCGAAGAGCAAACTGACCGATTCCCAACAGTCCGTCGTGAAGAAAATCGGCAAACTGGAACGTCTGGGCCTTGCCCCCAAGCGGTCCAAAGCCCGTATCAAATCCACCTCCCGTCAGGGGGAGGGCGGCTCCATCATCCCCAAAGAACTGGAAGAAACCAACTGATATGAAACGACTTGTCATGCTTGCAGCCCTTGTGGTGCTGCCGCTTGCCGTCCGGGCGCAGGGCGGCATCTCCCCGCAGATGATGCAGGAAATCAGCCTCGGTTACAACGCGGGCGACAGGGCCATCCGCAACGCCCTCAACACGACGCCTATCAGCACCCTGGCGGCCAGCGCGGACCATCCCGCCCTCGACGGCCATTTCTCCGACGAGGTCAAGACCAAGGGCCGCACCGACCAGAAATCCTCCGGGAGATGCTGGCTTTTCACAGGACTTAATGTGCTGCGTGCCAAGATGATAGACCGTTACAACCTGGGGGCGTTCACCTTCTCGCAGAACTACCTTTCTTTTTATGACCTGCTGGAGAAATCCAACCTTTTCCTCCAGGGCATCATCGACACGCGGGACCTTCCCGCGGATGACCGCAAGGTGGACTGGTTCTTCTCCAACCCCATCGGCGACGGCGGACAGTTCACGGGCGTCTCCAATCTGATTATGAAATACGGCGTAGTCCCTTCCGAGGTGATGCCGGAGACCTACCAGTCCAACAATACCTCCCAGATGCGCGCGCAACTGGCCAATCTCCTGCGGGAAGACGGCCTGAAACTCCGCGCGATGTACGCCTCCGCCACGGCCGGCACCAAGGGAAAGAAGGCGGAAAAAGCGGCCGGACAGGCCCTCGAGGCCATGATGACTGCTAAGATAGGGATGCTCCGCGACGTGTACCATATCCTGGCCGTCTGCCTGGGCGTCCCGCCGCAGGAGTTCACCTGGACGCGGCGCGATGCCGCCGGGAAGTTCGTCAGCGAGAAGACCTACACCCCGCTGTCCTTCTATCAGGAATTCATCGGCGCCGACCTGGAAAACAACTACATCATGGTTATGAACGACCCCTCTCGGGAATACGGCCGGGTGTATGAAATCGAATATGACCGCCACGTGTATGACGGCCAGAACTGGCTCTACGTCAATCTTCCGATGGACCGCATCCGTGAAATGGCCATCGCCTCCATCCGGGACAACACCGCCCTGTACTTCTCCTGCGACGTGGGCAAGTTCCTTGACCGGAGCCGCGGCCGGGCCGACCTGGGCAACTTCGACTACGGCGCCCTGCTCGGCAAAGTCGCCACCATGGACAAGCGGGAGCGGATCCTGACCCATGCCAGCGGCTCGACCCACGCCATGACCCTGATCGCCGTCGATATCAAGGAAGGCAAGCCGGTCAAATGGATGGTGGAAAACAGTTGGGGTGAAAGCAGCGGCTACAAGGGCAACATCATCATGTCCGACGAGTGGTTCGGCGAGTATATGTTCCGTCTGGTGGTGGAGAAGAAATATGTTCCCGCCGACATCCAGGCGATGCTTTCGCAGACGCCCGTCCTCCTGCCGGCCTGGGACCCGATGTTCGCTCCGGAGGAATAGAAAGGGGCTAAGCCGCGACCCGGCGGGCCGGCAGTAGGGCGATCAGATAGCCCACAATGGCGATGGAGGCCGCGATGACGGCGATATCGCCGGCCTGGACGACGACGGGATAGGGCTGGGAAAGGAAACTGCCCGGCATCTTGATTATGCCCGAGGCCTGCTGGAGGAAGCAGAAGCCGAGCCCGACAAGCAGTCCCACACCCATTCCCAGCAGGGAAATCATCCATCCTTCCAGCACGAAGATGCGGCGGATCAGCCCTCCGCCCGCGCCCATGCTGCCCAGGATACGGATATCGTCCTCTTTTTCGATGATGAGCATGGACAGGCTCCCGAATATGTTTAGGGCGATGATGAGGATTACGAAGAGCAGAATCAGGAACACCGCCGCCTTCTCGTAGCGCATCATCTTATAGAGGGAAGGATTCTGGCGGAAGCGGTCCAGCACACGGAAATCGGGCCCCAGACGCTCCGAGAGGCCGTCGATCAGGCGCATCAGTTCCTTGGCTCCCGCGCCGGGATCCAGACGGATTTCCACGCCGGAGACCTCGTCTGTCAGTCCCAGAAGTTCCCGCATTTTCTCGATGGGCAGGACGATCAGTTCGCTGTCCACCTCTGTGTTGACGCTGAAGATGCCCGCCGGAAACACCTTTACCATGTCCAGCGAAGCGGCCGGATTGGACATCGACAGGGGACGGGTCCGCGAAGGAAAATACAGTTGGATGGGGGCGAGGAAGCGGGGATTGATGCCGGTCTTGTAGGCGAGCCCCGCGCCGACGACGCCCATGGGCACCTGGCCATGGTGAAGGACGTATTTGCCGTCCACCATGTGGGCGCCCAGCGGCGATTCCTCCTCATAGACGCTGTCCACGCCCTTGGCCCGGGCGATGCCGCCGTGGCCGTCGTAACTCAGATAGACGTTTTCTTCCAGGACACTGGACATGTTGAGGACGCTCTCCTGCTCGTAGGCCCAGTCGAAGGCGGGGCCTGCCGGGACGAAGGTCTTTCCGTGGGAAGGGGCGATAAGGATGTCCGGTTCCACATTGCCCAGGGAGTTCCGGACCAGGCCGTCGAAGCCGTTATAGACCGAAAGGATGATCACGAGGGCCGCTGTCCCGATGGCCATGCCGATCGCGCTGATCGCCGAAATGATGTTGATGACATTGTGCGATTTGCGCGCGAACAGGTAGCGCCGGGCTATGAAGAGCGGCAGATTCACTTTTTCAGCAGCTCGTCAATGTGTTCGGCGTAGTCGAGCGAGCCGTCGCTCAGGAACACCAGTTCCGGGACGATGCGCAGCTGCTTGCCGACCTTGCGGCCGAGTTCGCCGCGCAGGGCACGGACGTTCTCTTCGAGCAGACCCATCACCGCATCCGATTTGGCGGAAGGGAAAATGCTGACGAAGACTTTGGCCACGCTCAGGTCGGGGCTGATGCGGACCTCGGTCACGGAGACCATGGCCCCGTCGAAAGCCGCCATGCCCTTGGCGCGGATGATTTCAGCCAGGTCTTTCTGGATTTCCCGGGCCACTTTCAGCTGCCGGGTGCTTGCAGGTGCTTCCATCAGATCAGTTTGATAATAAAGTAGTTCTTCTTGCCTTTCTGGGCGAGGATGTATTTTCCGTCGATGACATCGGCTTCACCGACCTGGTAGTCGATGTCGGTGAGTTTGTCCTTGTTGAGGGAGAAGCCGCCGGCCTGGACCATCTTGCGGGCCTCGCCCTTCGAGGGGAAGACGGCGGTCTTGACGGCCAGCAGGTCGAGGAGGCCGCAGGGCAGTTCCGTGCGCGGCAGGTCGAAGGACGGCACGCCGTCGAATACGGCCAGGAAGGTCTTCTCGTCGAGGGCGCGGAGGGCTTCCGAGGTAGCTTTGCCGAAGAGCATCTGCGAGGCGGCGACGGCATTGTCATACTCCTTCTGCCCGTGGCACATGACCGTGACCTCGCGGGCGAGGACCTTCTGGAGCGTGCGCTGGCCGGGATCCTGGCGATGCTCGGCGATGAGGGCCTCGATTTCCTCGCGCGGGAGCATGGTGAAAATCTTGATGTAGCGCTCGGCATCGTCGTCGGCCACATTGAGCCAGAACTGGTAGAACTCATAGGGGGAGGTGCGGGCGGCATCCAGCCAGATGTTGCCCTTTTCGGTCTTGCCGAATTTGGTGCCGTCGGCCTTGCGGATGAGCGGGCAGGTTAGGGCGAAGGCCTCGCCGCCATCCATGCGACGGATGAGTTCGGTGCCGGTGGTGATGTTGCCCCACTGGTCGCTGCCGCCGAGTTGCAGGATGCAGCCCTTGTGCTTCCACAGCCAGTAGAAGTCGTAGCCCTGCATGAGCTGGTAACTGAACTCGGTGAAGGACATGCCTTCGGAGGAGTCGCGCGAAAGGCGTTTCTTGACGGAATCCTTCGCCATCATGTAGTTGACGGTGATGTGCTTGCCGATGTCACGGATGAAATTGATGAAGGTGTAGTCCTTCATCCAGTCGTAGTTGTTGACGAGTTCCGCCCGGTTGGGCGCGTCGGAGTCGAAATCCAGGAAGCGGCCGAGCTGGGCCTTGATGCAGGCGACGTTGTGGGCGAGCGTCTCCTCGTCCAGGAGGT
>CAMIYB010000058.1 GCA_946402945.1 uncultured Bacteroidales bacterium
CGGCGAAGGTGAGCGTGCTCTCCAATGCCACCCGCCTGGGCCGTGAGGACGTTTTCCAGGCCCTTCGGCGTGTCGATAACCCCATCCTCAAACTGGATGCCCCGACGGAGGAACTCGCCAGCAGGATCAACCGTCCGGCCCCCGGCTACCGTGTGGCGGAGGTGGTGCGGAATCTTCTGCGTTTCGAGGGCGATTTTATCCTCCAGACCATGTTCCTGCGCAGCCCCGGTTTCGACAGCGCCTCTCCCGAGGTACTGGAGGGCTGGATGGAGATTGTCCGGCAGGTCCGCCCCCGGAAAATCATGGTCTATACCCTGGCCCGTCCCGCGCCGATGGCGGGCTTGGAAAAAATGACGGAAGAGCGCATGCGCTCGCTGCTGCAGCCGCTCTTCCGGGAAGGATTTGAAATACAGATTAATGTTTGATACCTTATGGCTGATTTATTCGTAAAGTATGGTTTCGCCCCTGATAAGGAGGCGATTGACCGCAGTCTGGACATCCTGTCCAGGAATCTTGACAATGTGGTTTCCCCGCAGGTGCTCAAAGATTGCTTCTCCCTGATGGACCTCACGTCGCTCAAAACGACGGATACCGAGGAGTCCATCTCCAAACTCGTCGCCAAGGTCAACGCCTTCAAGGTGGATTATCCCGACTATCCGCTGCCGGCGTCCATCTGCGTCTATCCCAATTTCGCCGCGCTGGTGCGCAGCCGCAGGAGTGATCCCGAGGTGCATGTGACGACGGTCGCCGGTTGCTTCCCGACCTCGCAGAGTTATCTGGAAGTTAAGGTGAAGGAATGCGAAATGGCCGTTGCCGGTGGTGCCGACGAGGTGGATATCGTCCTGGCTCTCAATTCCTTCCTGGCGGGAGACTTCGCCTCCGCCGGCAAGGAAATCCGTGCCATGCGGGAGGCCATCGACAAGGCGGCCGCCAGGGAGCACCGCAGGGTCATCCTCAAGGTCATCCTGGAAACCGGACTGCTCGTGAGCCCGGAAAACATCGCCAACGCCAGTTTCCTGGCCATGGAGGAAGGCGCCGATTTCATCAAGACTTCGACCGGAAAGGTGGAGGTCAATGCGACTCCGTCTGCCGCTTATGTCATGTGCCAGTGCATCAAGGCCTTCTATGAGAAAACCGGCCGCAAGGTGGGTTTCAAGGCGGCCGGCGGCCTGTCCACGGCCATGGATGCCGTTTGCTACTATTCCATTGTCTCTTCCGTTCTCGGAAAGGAGTGGCTCAATAAGGACCTCTTCCGTTTCGGTGTGAGCCGTCTGGGCAACAGCCTCCTCTCCAGCATCGAACAGAAGACCGTCGCTTATTTCTAGGAGGGACTGGTGAACAGGGAAGACGATTTTTCCAGGCTCGAACTCAATCTGGCGGCCTGCCGGACCAACTACCGGTATTTCCGCGCCGCCCTGGAGCCTGCCACGAAGTTGTTGGTGTTGGTCAAGGCCAATGCCTACGGTCATGGTGCCGTGGAGTTCGCCGCCATGATGCAGCAGGCCGGCGCGGATTACCTGGCGGTCGCCTATCCCGTGGAGGGGATGGAACTCCGCCGGGCCGGTATCAGCCTGCCCATCCTCGTGCTGACGGCCGGGACGGACTTCTTCCCCGAAATCATCGCCCACCGCCTCGAACCGGGCATCCCCAATCTCTATAGCCTTCAGGCGCTCTGTCAGTTGCTGCAGGCCAGGGGAATCCGCGATTATCCCGTCCATATCAAACTCGACACCGGCATGCACCGGCTGGGTTTCGTCCGCAGTGAACTTGCGGCGCTGGGGGACTTCCTCCGGGATTGTCCCTGGGTACGGGTCAAATCGGTCTATTCCCACCTGGCCGCGGCGGAAGACCCGGCCGAGGATGCCTTCACGCTGGGGCAGATCCGGCTTTTCCAGGAGAATGCCGACCTGCTGGGCGAGGGGCTCTCTTACCGTCCCCTCCGCCATATCCTCAATTCCGCCGGCATCGAACGTTTCCCGCAGTATCAGTTCGACATGGTCCGTCTGGGGATCGGTATCTACGGCATCAGCGCCTTGCCGGACGTCCACCTGGCGCCGGTCGCTTCCTTGAAGTGCAAAGTTTTGCAGGTGAAACAGTTATCCGAAGGTGATACGGTCGGATACAACCGGCGTGGCCATGCGGCCGCCGGGACGGTGACCGCCACCATTCCCGTCGGGTACGCCGACGGGATCGACCGGCGCCTGGGCTGCGGGCGGGCGTCATTTTCCGTGAACGGCCATCGCGTGCCGACCATCGGAAATATCTGCATGGATATGTGTATGCTGGACGTCACCGGCGTCCCGGTCAAGGTAGGGGACACCGTGACCATTTTCGGCGAGGATCCGACGGCCGCGGAACTGGCGGGCATCCTCGGGACCATTCCCTACGAAATCCTGACCTCCATTCCGCGCCGCATCGAACGCATCGTCATCCGACGTTAGATCATCATGGATGCGCGCAGGCGTTCGGCCGTTTCCTCTCCCTTCAGGGAGGCGACGATCGCCAGAGCGAAATCGACGGCGCAGCCGGGACCGCGTCCGGTGATGAGGTTGCCGTCCACGACCGCCGGGGCCTGCTGATACACGGCGCCGGCCTGGATCAGGGCGGGTTCAAAGCCGTCGTAGCAGGTTACTTTCCTGCCGGCGATGCCTTCCAGACGGGCGACAACCAGACCCGGGGCGGCGCAGATGGCTGCCACTGTGCCTCCTTCGGAAAAATGGCGCTGGGCCAGGGCCATGAGTTCCTTGCAGTCGGCGAGGTTCTGCGCCCCGGGCAAACCGCCCGGAAAGACCATCAGATCTTCTTTTTCCGTCCCTTCCAGACGGAGATCCGCCAGCAGTTCGTACCAGATTTTGTCGCTGGTCACCGTGATGCCGTGGGCACCGCTGACGAAGCCTTCCTCATCAATCGAGACGGTCTCGGCCTCGATACCGGCCCGCCGCAGGATATCGACCGTGGCCAGGGCTTCGATCTCTTCGAAACCGTCGGCCAGAAAAACGTATGCTCCTTTCATGGGATGTGTTCTTTTCCGAAAGGTAGGAAAAAGATGCGGAATATCCAAGCGGCCGTTTGAAATGTCCCGATTTAAGTAATTGACTGTCAAGAGGAAAGAGGGCTATGAGAAAATGAAACGTTTTCTGCTTCTGTAAACGGATCCGCCGCCGTAATTTTGCCCCGGACCAAAATGAAAGAAGCCATGAAACGAAAAAGTATGCTTTTTTTCCTCCTGCTGCTGGCCCTGGCGGGGTGTAAAAAGGAAGCGGGAATCGAAGACCCGGAAGACATGTCCACGGGCGATGCCCTCTCGCACGAAATGATCGTGCTGGGCCGGAAACTGGAAGATCCCTATTCGGTCACCAACGTGACCAAGGCGCTTGCCGCCCTCTATCCGACGAAGGCCCGGACGGATATCACGCCGACGGATGTCTATGTCCGTTTCCTGCCTGAAAGCGGGGAAGAATACGACCGTCTCGTCGGGATGGGCCTGGAACTGATGGACCATCCGCTGGATTACCAGATTATCCGCGACGGGGATTATTACCACGACCCTCTGATCGCCGAGGATGCGGTCACCTGGCAGTACGCCGTGGTTCCGCACGGCTTTTCCCTGCCGGAGGACATCCGCTATGAGATTCTCGACAACTGCTACATCGCCGAACATGCCGCCACCAAGGCGGAGGATGTGGACTGGGATGCCGTCGAACGGGAGGCTTTCCGCCTCACCGGCAACGCCGACCTGCTTTCTCCGCAGACCAAGGCGGGCGGCCAGACGCCGAAAGGGCGGATTACCATTGTGGACGACAGGATGTCGGGCGGCAAGCCCTTCGGCGTGGCCGGGGTCAAGGTGGTGGTCAACACCTTCGTGAAATTCGCCTCGGCCTATACCGACCGGGACGGCTACTACGAGATTTCCAAGCCCTACACTTCCAACGTGCGGTACCGCCTGCTGTTTACCAATGTGGAGGGCTTCTCCATCGGCTTCAATGCCCTGCTGGTTCCGGCATCGACCTCCACCCTCGGAAAGAGTTCCCCGGCGGGTCTGGATGCCAACGTCACCCGGGATTCCGAGCGGAAACTTTTCTGCCGCTGCGTGGTCAACAACGCCGCCTACGAGTATATCAGCCGCTGCACCGACGACGATCTGGGCGTCTGCCGGCCGCCGATGGACCTGCGCCTGTGGATTTTCCAGGGACTCTCCTCCAGCAGTTCCACCATGCTTCATCACGGGACCCTGCTCGGAGACGGCCTCTTTGCCAAATTCCTGGGCAATTACAGTTCACTCCTGGCGATTTTCCTGCCCGATATCACCATCGGGGCCAAGGACCATGCCGACTATGCGTCCCTGTACGCGGATACCGTGCACGAACTTGCCCACGCCAGTCATTACGCCCAGGTGGGAAAGCGTTATTGGAACGAGTATATCTGGTACATTATCAATTCCTTCGTCAATACCGGCCATACCGACTACGGAGACGGGACCGGGGATGGTGCGGGCGTGTGCGAGATCGGTGAAATGTGGGGGTATTTCTTCGGGAATCTCCTTTTCAATGACCGCTATGGCGGGGTGATGCCGACGGCCGGGCAGGTCTGGTGGTTCAAGCCGCAGATCCTGCGCTACCTGTACGACCGCGGACTGTCCCGTTCCGAGATTTTCGCCGCCCTGCAGGAGGATGTGACGGACAGGGGACGGTTGCGTGAGAAACTCGTGTCCCTGTATCCGGAGCAGCGGGCCATGATCGAACAAGTATTTGCCCGTTATGCCCAGTAAATGCCTTTGCAGGCTGTCCCTGCTACTCCTGACGGGACTGACGTCCTGCCTGATGCCGGCCTTTGCTCAGAAATTGGCCGTATCGACCAATGCGGTGGATTACGCCGATTTCGGCACCCTCAATGCGGAAGTGGCCTATTCGCTTTCCCGGCATTGGGGCGTGACGGCCGGCTTCCGCTACAATCCCTTCACCTACTCCTCCGACGGTCACGCCCTTTCGGCCCGTCAGCGCGCCTTTTCCGCGGGTGCCCGTTACTGGCCCTGGCACGTGTATTCGGGCTGGTGGCTTTCCGGAAAGATGCAATACCAGGAATACAACCGGGGCGGGATCACCTCCCTCCAGACCCGGGAAGGGGACCGCTACGGCTTCGGCGCCGGCGGGGGATATACCTATATGCTGACGCCGCACCTGAACCTGGAACTGGGGATCGGGGCCTGGCTGGGACTGGATGTATTCACCGAGTACGACTGTCCGACCTGCGGACTGACCGTTTCCTCCGGGCGGAAATTCTTCGTCCTGCCCAATGACCTGCTCGTCGCGCTCAGTTATGTATTTTAGACCTTCCTCGTTCCCTGTCCTTCTGCTGGCGGCCCTCATCTCCGGCTCCATCTTCCCGGGCTGCTCGGTCAAGGAGGACAGGGATTCCTGCCCCTGCCTGGTGCGGATCCATCTTGCGGATGCCTGGCCGCTTGCCGGGGGAGAACTCCTGCTGGCCCTGTGGGACAGGGAAGGGACGCCCGTCTATCGCGACACGCTCTCGGACAGGGAGGAAACGGTATCGCTCCTGCTGCCGCGCGGCCCGCTCCGGATCGGGATCTATTCCCGTCCGGAAGCCGTTTCGCGGGATGGCCGCATTCCGATCCCGGAAGGGGAGGACTGTCCTGAGATGTGCTTCGAAGTGGCCTGGGCGGATGCTTCCGGAGAGGTGCTCGACCACCATGCCAGCCTGACAAAACCCTTCTGCCGCCTCTGTGTCGAGGTGGAGGATTCCAAGGGCTCCTTCCCCTTTTCGCTCCGCTTCCATGGCGGGGTGGATGGTTTCGCCCCGGACGGCACTCCCTCCGGAGGGGATTTCCGCTTCGACGCGGTCCGGACCCCGTCCGGGACGTACGCGGTCTGCATTCCCCGGCAAAAGGACGCTTCGCTGCTGCTGGATATCGCCGACGGAGACGGCCCGGTCCGTACTTTCGCCATCGGCGAGATCCTGGCCGGACTGGGATATGACTGGACCCTCCCGCTCTTGCCGGACAGGGAACTCGGCCTGGATTATGCGCGGACGCGCCTCTCCCTTCCCCAGGCGGAAGCGACCGAATTCGGCCCCGTTGAGGTCGTGTTGTAAAAAAACGGGAAAAAGGTTGTGGATTCAGGAAAAATGCGTATATTTGCAGTCCACTTTCCAAGCGCGGGTGGCGAAATGGTAGACGCGCTAGTTTCAGGAGCTAGTGTCCGGTGAGGACGTGACAGTTCGACTCTGTTCCCGCGCACCCAACGATCGGTTTTCAGCCGGTCGTTTTTTTATTCCCATTCGATGGTTGCCGGCGGTTTGGAGGATATGTCATAAACCACGCGGTTGACGCCCCTGACGCGGCGGATGATTTCGTTGCTGACCTGGGCGAGGAAGTCGTGCGGGAAGGGGAACCAGTCGGCCGTCATGCCGTCGGTGGAGACCACGGCCCGCAGCGCCACGGCATTCTCGTAGGTCCGCTCGTCGCCCATAACCCCGACGCTGCGGACCGGAAGGAGAATGACGCCTGCCTGCCAGACCGCCTGATAGAGGTTCCCGGCCTGCCGGGACGGGTCCGAGGCGTCCGCTACCCCCAGGGACCGGCAGTCGTATTCGCGCAGGGCGCGGATGAAGATATCGTCGGCCTCGCGCAGGATGGCAAGCCGCTCCTGCGTGACTTCGCCGAGCACGCGGATGGCCAGGGACGGCCCCGGGAAGGGATGCCGCCCGACCAGTTCTTCCTTGATGCCGAGGGAACGGCCCACACGGCGCACTTCGTCTTTGAACAGCAGGCGCAGTGGTTCCACGATTTTCAGGTTCATCCGCTCGGGAAGGCCCCCCACGTTGTGGTGGGACTTGATTTTCACGGCGGCGCCGGAGACGGCGGCCGATTCGATGACATCGGGATAGATGGTGCCCTGGGCCAGGAAACGGGCCCCCTCGATCTTGCGTGCTTCCCCTTCGAAGGTCTCGACGAAGAGCCGGCCGATGGCCTTGCGTTTGGCCTCGGGATCGTTTACCCCTTTCAGGGCATCCAGAAAGGCCTGCGAGGCATCGACGCCGCGGACCTGCAAGCCCATGTCCCGGTAGGAGGCCAGTACGCTGTCATATTCGCCTTTGCGCAGGAGGCCGTTGTCGACAAAGATGCACTGCAGCCGGTCGCCGATGGCCTTCTGGAGCAAAACGGCCGCCACGGTGGAATCGACCCCGCCGCTCAGTCCGAGGATGACGCTGCTGTCCCCGACCTGGGCGCGGATATCGCCGATGGCCTTGGCGATGAAGTTCTCCGGGGTCCAGTCGCCCCGGCAGCCGCAGATGCGCAGCGCGAAATTCGCGAGGATTTCCCGGCCTTTTTCCGTATGGTAAACTTCGGGATGGAACTGGACGCCATAGGTTTCCTCGCCCCGGAAGCGGAAAGCGGCATTTTCCACGTTCGGCACTTCCCGTCCGTCCTGCATCCGGATGGTGGAAGCGATGGGGATCGCGTCGGCGGGAAGGCGCGTGATGGTGTCGCCGTGGGACATCCAGACCGTGCTCCGCTCGCCGATGCCGTCCAGCAGGGGAGAGGAATGCGTGATCCGGAGGGTGGAGCGGCCGTATTCGCGCGTGGGGGAGGACTCGACCCGTCCGCCGGAGCGGCTGGCCAGCAGTTGGGCGCCGTAGCAGATGCCCAACAGGGGGAAACGGCCGCGGAAGGCCGTCAGGTCGATGTCCGGAGCGCCGGTGTCCGTGACCGAGCAGGGACTGCCGGAGACGATGATGCCCTTGACGTCCGGGCCGGGAGAGGGAAATTTGTTGTAGGGATAAATCTCACAGTAAACATTCAACTCCCGCAGACGCCGGCCGATGAGCCGGGTTACCTGGGAACCGCAGTCCAGAATCAAAATTTTCTCAGCCATATGCTCCGCTTCGTTTGTGCAAAAATACGGCAAAAAGTTCATATTTTCACGGGAAATCGGTAATTTTGCAGGATAATTATTGTTTGGTAGAATATATGGAAGTCAGGAACATCGCAATCATCGCCCACGTCGACCATGGCAAGACCACCCTGGTGGACCGGATGATTTACCAGGCCAACCTGGTGCGCCGTCCGGAAAACCTTGGGGAACTCATCCTCGACAACAACGATCTGGAACGCGAACGCGGCATCACCATTCTGGCAAAGAATGTGTCCGTGGAATATAAAGGCGTGAAAATCAATATCATCGACACTCCCGGCCACAGCGATTTCGGCGGCGAAGTCGAGCGTGTGCTCAATATGGCCGACGGCGTCCTGCTGCTGGTCGATGCCTTCGAAGGCTGTATGCCCCAGACCCGGTTCGTCCTTCAGAAGGCCCTGCAGATGGGCAAGAAGCCCATCGTGGTGGTCAACAAGGTGGACAAACCCAACTGCCGTCCGGACGAAGTGCAGGAGGAGGTTTTCGACTTGATGTTCGCGCTGGGCGCCGACGAGGAACAACTGGATTTCGTGACGATTTTCGGCAGCGCCAAGCAGGGCTGGATGTCCGACGACTGGCGCAAGCCCGGCAACGATATCACGCCGCTGCTGGATGCGATCCTCTCGGTGATTCCCGCCCCCGAAATGAAGGAGGGAACCCCGCAGATGCTGATTTCTTCCCTGGAATATTCTCCCTATGTCGGGCGGATCGCCGTGGGCCGCGTGACCCGTGGCACCCTGCGGACCGGGATGCAGATCAGTCTCTGCAAGCGCTATGACGTGGTGGAGAAGCAGAAGATCAAGCAACTCATGACTTTCGAGGGCCTTGGAAAAAAGAATGTGGACGAAGTCCGCTGCGGCGACATCTGCGCCGTGGTCGGGGTGGACGGCTTCGAGATCGGGGATACCATCGCCGATTTCGACCAGCCAGAGGCCCTGCCGCCCATCGCCATCGACGAACCGACGATGAGCATGCTTTTCACCATCAATAATTCGCCTTTCTTCGGCAAGGACGGCAAGTTCGTGACCTCCCGTCACATCAAGGAACGCCTGGATAAAGAGTTGGAAAAGAACCTGGCCCTCCGGGTGAAACCGGGCCTGAACGCCGATTCCTTCGT
>CAMIYB010000059.1 GCA_946402945.1 uncultured Bacteroidales bacterium
CGCGACGAAGCCGCCAGCGAGTTCTTCGTGGCCTTCCATCCTATCAACGGCTTCGACATCCGCCTCGAAACCTCGAGTGGCGGCCTCTCCTGGTTCTACGAGCGGACGAATGTGAAATTTGACGCAGGCATGTACTACGAGGTGGCGGTGAAGATGAGTCGCCAGGCCACGACGGTTGACCTCTCGACGCTTGCGCGCGACATCACGCTCATAGACGGCGACGTGCTCACGGGAACGCTAGACGGCACGACACAGAAGATAAAGGTTTCAATCGAGGACGGCGCCACCGTTATCCTGAGCGGCGCCGCCATCAACGGCGTGCACTACGGCGGCAGCGACGATACCGAATGCCTGTGGGCGGGCCTCACCTGCCTGGGCGACGCCACGATCGTGCTGGCCGACGGCACCACGAACACGGTGACGAACTTCAACCGCGATTATCCCTGCATCCAGGCCGCCGAGGGCAAGACGCTCGTCATCAAGGGCGGAACCGCAGGCACGGGCAAGCTGATTGCCAATTCCCATAACTCAGGAACTGGCATCGGCGGCGGTAACGGCATCAACTGCGGCAACATAGTGATCCAGGGCGGTGTCATCACGGCTTCGGCCGACAAAAGAGGGGCCGGCATCGGCGGCGGATTCGGCGCAGCATGCGGCAATATCACCATCAGCGGCGGCACTGTCACGGCCACGGGTGGCGGAAGAGGTGCCGGTATCGGCACCGGCGAAAGTCGCCACAATTACGGAAGTTCTTGTGGTGACATCGTTATCAGTGGAGGTACCATCACGGCCGCGGGTGGCGATAACGGGGTCGGCATCGGCGGCGGAACCGACGCGGCATGCGGCAACATCACCATCTCGGGCGGCGACGTCAGGGCGCAGGGATTTGGCAACTGTACGGGTATCGGCTGCGGATACAGAGGTCAATACCAAAGCGTCTGCGGCGATATCAGCATATCCAATAATCCGGAAATGGGCTTTGTCAGAGTCGTCGCCATCAGGGGCGACGACGCCTTCCGTCCCATTGGCGTTAGCAAGGAATCTGGCGACCGAATCAGATGCGGCCAAATCTATTTCGGTGCAACAGCGTTATTATCAGAAATCAATCCTGTCACTTACAATTATGACCCCCTCGATGGACCTTATGGGGGAGTGCAACTCACAAAGACTACGCAAAAGCTCGGCGATAAGGACCAGCAGGAAGGCCAGGAGCATATCTATGACAACAACACCTGGACGCTGACACCGGGCTGGTAGGCATATCCCTGACAACGTTTTTATCGGCCTTACGGGACGGATAGGGAATTACTTGATCTTCAGTAGTTTTACGCCGTGTGGGGCGATCAGGGATTCGCCGGGGGCGATGTCTTTCTGACGCCAGAGATCCCGGAGGGTCCCGGAGAGGCCGAGTTGCGACAGGTACCTGACGAGGTCCACTTTCCGGACTTCGGGGGAGAGGTTGAAGACGCCCAAAGCCGTGGCGCCGTCGGCAAGGGGACGGCTCCATACCTGGATTTCACCGTCCACGATGACCGGGCGGGCCTGCCGGCCGAGGGGGTCCTGGTCGATGGCGAGCACCTCGTTGTTGCACAGGAGCGCTACGGTGAACTCGTCCATCTGCGCGACGTCGCAGCCGATGAGCAGATTGGCCGCCAGGAGGCACCAGAGGCTGATGTGGGTGTACTGTTCGTCCACCGTCAGGCGTGTGTGGCGAAGCGTTTCGCCCCATCCTAATTTCCCGACGACCAGCATGTCCGGGTCGTTCCAATGACCCGGCTGGCTGTAGGGATAGAGCGGCGCCTGCTGTGCAAAGCCGATGTTGCAGACGGATCCCCACACGTCGAGGATATCGCCGGTGGTCCGCCAGGAATTCGCATCCACGGCATGGCCCCATTTCCACACCTCGGCGGTTTTGCTGTACATGCAGAGGGAATAGAAGATGTCGCGGGGCTGCTCGCGCAGGAACTCCTCCATCTTCAGGTAGGGGCGCACGTAGGAGGCGACGGACTTGTCGGCGCTCTTGGCAAATTCGCGGGCATAGCCGCACCAGTCATATTTCAGATAGTCCACGCCCCAGGCATTGTAGGTCTCGGCGTCCTGCTTCTCATGGCCGAGCGAGCCGAGGTAATGGCCGCAGGTGCGGTCGCCGGGCGAGGAGTAGATACCCAGGCGGAGGCCATGGGCGTGCAGCCATTCGCCGAGCCCCTGTATATCCGGGAATTTCTCGTTGCAGGCGATGGTGCCATCGGCGTTTCGCTCCTCCGCCTCCCAGGCGTCATCGATATTGACATAATGGTAGCCATAATCGGCCAGGCCCTTTTCAAGCAGGGCACGCGCCGAGGAAAGGACCTTTTCCTGGGAGACGGAAAGGCCCCAGCAGTTCCAGGAATTCCAGCCCATGGGCGGCGTGAGGGCGATTTTGTCGCCCACGCGGAGGCGGATGGTCTGCCGCGTGGTGCCGAAGGCGTTCTTCGCCACTAGCGTGAGGGGATAGTCCCCTGGAAGGGTCACCCGGCCGCCGAGAACGCCTTCCCGGGCATCCAGGGTGGCCCCGTCGGGAAGTCCTTCCACCGCAAAAGTCATCGGCCTCTGGCCGGAGAAGGCAAGGCGGAGGATGATGGGAGAACCCGGGCGCACGCCGAAGACAAGCGGTCCGTTGTAACGGGGGCTCTTCGGGGCTTCCGGCGTAAGGATATATTTGGGAATGAAGGACTTGACTGCTTCCTGGCCGCTTTTTGCCTCGGTGAAGGTGGCGGTCCATTGCACCGGCCGCCCCGGGTCGCAGGGGACCTGCAGGCTGCCTTCCGTAGTGGATCCGCCGTCGATGACCGCGCCGCTTTCCAGGTCGAGGCCCCGCAGCGTGAGGCTGCCCTTGAACTTGAACGGACTGCTTACGCTCACCGAGCAATGGCGGTCTTCCTCTTTGAATGCGATTTCCGTCATGTCGGCCACCGTCGCCATCCGCACCCGCACGGGACCGCCGAAGATGCCGCCGCGGCCGCCGCCGTTAAACACCCGCACGGCGATCACGTTTTCCCCGTCCCAATGGACCAGGAATGGGCTTGCCAGGTAACGGCGCGGTGTGCCGCTCCGGCCCTTGTATCCTTCCGGGTCACCGGGCATGGTCCCGGTCTTTCCGATGCGTTTTCCATTAAAATAGGTCTCGTCCGAATCGTCCACCGAGCCGAGATCCACCAGCAGCGCCTTTTTCAGGACATCGGCTTTTTTCATGGAAGAAGGGATGGTGACGCGCATCCTGTACCAGCCGTAGCCGAATTCGTTATCGACGATGCCCTGAAAATCCCATTCCCGCGAGGTGTCCAGGCTTATCCAGGACTCGTCGTCCAGGACGTTATTTTTCCATTCGGGCTTATCTCCGGTCTTGTACCGGGCCTGCGGAATGACGATTTCCTGGGCATGGAGGGCCGCCGCGCAGCAAAGCGCGAAGACGAACAGGCTGGTTTTCAATTTCATAGGTGGGAAAGATTCAGGTTTCTATGCAATCGGTTTATGGGTTTTATTGCGGCAGGGAGGGCCCCGGCCTTGACAAATGTAGGTATTTTTTGCCGGAAATCACTATCTTTGCCCTTCCTAAAGCCCATGCGGAAATGAAAGTAGGACTATTCATCGACACCTGGTACCCGATGGTGGACGGGGTCATCAAAGTGGTGGACAATTACGCGCGCCGGCTGGTGCAGTACTGCGAGGTCGTCGTGTTCTGCCCCGAGACGCGGGGCTCACGCCGGAAGGACGACGGGCAGCGGCCGTACAAAGTGGTACGCTGTTCCTCCCTGCCGATTCTCAAAAGCGACTACGACCTCCCCACGCCCGCCCTGGACCCGAAATTCGAGGCGCAGCTCATGCTGAGCGGGATCGACCTGGTCCATATCCATTCCCCCTTTTCCGTGAGCCTGGCGGGCGTCCTCTACGCCAAACTCCACCATCTTCCCGCCGTCGCCACCCTCCATTCGCAGTACAAGCAGGATTTCGAGAAGCCCCTGAAGTTCAAACCGGCCCTCCGGGTGGCGATGGACGCCATCATGCGGGTATTCAACTCCTGTGACGAGTGCTGGGCCGTAAACGGCGGCATCCGGGACATGTACGTCCGGGAATACGGCCTGACCGCCCCCTGCAAGGTGCGGCTCAATGCCACCGACCATCAGCCCGTGCCCGACCCGGCGGAGGCGGCCCGGAAGGTCGATAAGGCCTACGGCATCCCCGCCGGCGCGACCGTTTTTCTCTTCGTCGGGCGGATCAATTTTATCAAGAATATCGACTTTATCGTCCGTGCTTTGGCGAAGGCCAAGGCGTTGGGACTGAAGGATTTCCGCATGCTGTTCGTCGGCCGGGGCCAGGATGCGGACAGGCTCGCCGCCCTGGTTCGGGAGCAGGGACTCTCCGAGGAAGTGGTGATGTGTGGCCTTGTCGAGAGCAGGGAAATGCTGGAGTGCCTCTATTCCCGGGCCAAGCTATTCCTCTTCCCTTCGCTCTACGACGCCAACTCGCTGGTCCAGATCGAGGCAGCCTGCCAGGGGACGCCTACCGTCTTCCTGGAGGGCGCCCGCACCGCCGCCACCGTGACCCCCGGGGTCAACGGCTTCATCTGCCCGCCGGACGAGGAGGCCTATGCCCGGATGATCCTGGACATCCTGGCCAGTCCGGACCTGTACGGGCGCGTGTCCGCAGCCGCACGGGCGGACCTCTACCTCAACTGGGACGATGTGGTGCGCGAGGTGTACGCGGACTACTGCGCCCTCGTCTCGGCCGCAAAGTAAAGCCGCTTTATTTCGTGCGGAAGAAGGTGGGCGTGTACCGGAGCATGATCCAGGCCCAGTGGAGTTCCCTTTTGTCCGTGGTGCGCTTGAGCACCACCATGGTCTCCGTGCCCCGCATGAAGGTATAGCCCAGGCTGAGTGACAGGTTCGGCAGGAAGGAATACGAGACGGAGACTTCGGCCTCGTGCCCGAGGGGCATGTCGGCGTTCCGCAATTTGGCGGCCGTGGCCAGGAAATGGTAGGCCGCATCCACGCTGAAGCCGGGCAGGGGTTTCCACACGCAACCCAGGTAGGAGTTCTGGAGGCCGGGGGTGAAACCGCCCACATACGTACTCACGTAGAAGAAATCCATGGCCCCGTAGAACTGATGGTGGGAACCGTAGATGGAACTGAAGCCCCGGATCACCTTGTGCTGGGTCAGGCCGATCATGCCCGACGAAGGGGTGGCGAAGTCGCTGTCGCCGCTCAGATAATCGTAGCCCAGGCGGATGCTGACCTTCCCCGAGGGGGAGAACACGACCTTGCCGCTCGCCATCCAGGCATTGATCGGGAGGCCGTTTTCATCTTTGCCCATCTGGTGATAATAGGCCGCCTCCACGTTCCATCTGGCCGGGCGGAAACTGACAAAGGCGCCGAGGATCTGCTGGTGGCGGATCACTTCGTCCACGTCCTTGGTACCCCCCTGCATCCCCACGTCCATCGCCAGGAGGGAAATCCCCAGGGGGAAACGGGGAATCTCGTAGCGATACCAGAACGCCGCCATGGTCTTGTAGGGCTGAAGCCCGCCGGTGTAGTAGGTGCCGCCGGCGATGTTGGACACATTCTGGTTGAAGGCCCCGAAGAGATGGACCTTGTGGCCGTAACCCTCATAGCCCACTTTCAGGGCGTCGTGGGACAGGCCCGTCATGCTCCAGTCGTCGGAGCCGAAGATCCGCTGGTCGTCGTAGGAGAGGTTCTGCCGGCCCGCCTTGATGAAGAAGCCGAGGCCGGGATTGAACTGGGCCCAGGCCTCATAGATGGACAGGGCGCTGGCGTCCCGGCTTCCCCAGGTGCCGCTGAACTGGGCGGTGAAGGCCGTTTCGATGCGGTCTTTCCACTTGTACGACAGCCCCAGACGGGTACGTCCCAGGAGGAAGGCCGCCATGTCCCCTTCTACGACACTGCCCGCCGCAGTTCCCCCGAAGCGCAACTCGCCGCGCTGGAGGATATCCGCCCCCACGGAAAACTGGTGCCCTGAGGCCGGCTCCTGCGCCCGCGCCAGGGCGGGAAGGAACATCATAAGAGTCAGAATGGCAGTCGTTTTCAGTGCTTTCATGACCGTGTCTTTTTCCGAAGACAAAAGTAAACATTATTTTCACTATATTTGCAAAAATGCGCGAATTCATCCCATGAGAAAGTTGCTTCTCCTGCTCGCCGCACTGGCCCCCCTGCTCCTGCCGCTGCCCGCCGCCGCGCAGGATGGCTGGCACCACCAGGTCCGGCTGGGCTGGGGCGACATGCTCTTCGAAACCCTGGCCTACCATGCGGCTTATGGCGCCGACGGCACCCGCCTGAGCGATTTCTGCTACACCGGCCATTTCTTTGCCGAGTACGACTACCGCTTCACCCCGGTGGTGAGCGTGGGGTTCCAGGCCGACATCGAAGGCATCTATTTCACCGAAACGCCCTGCGACGCGCTGCGCAAGCCCGTCGGCGATCCCTTCCGGGGTCATAACCAATTCCTTACGCTTCTCCCGCAAGTCCGTTTCACCTATTTCGACAAGGGCCTGGTGGAACTCTATTCGGGCGTCGGTCTCGGCGTGCTGCTGGCCTTTGACAACCGCCGCCGGGTGGAAGCCGCACCGGCCCTGGGCCTGACCCTGCTGGGCGTGGGCGTCGGAAACGAACATTGGGGCGGAACCGTGGAACTGGGCGGCCTCAACGCCCTGCTCCATGCCAACCAGGTGTACATGCTGGGATCGCGGCTGATCAGTGTGGGGGTCCATTATCGCTGGTAGAAAATGAAAAGAATCTTGTATATCCTGCTGGCGGGCCTGGCCCTCGCCGCCTGCCACCATCCGGAAGTGAGCTTCACGGATTTCGAAACATTCGAGGTCCTATCCGTTTCGACGGCGCCGCTGTTCCAGGCGGATGGCTCGCTCAATCCGGAGGTTTCCGTGATGGAGGAGCCCTCCATTGACGACCCGGCGGACACCAAGGTGCTTTCCACCCAGGTGGCTACCATCGTCCGGGACATGCTGGGCGTCGTCCATAGCAACGACCTCCTCCACATCGCCGGCATCTACAACGGCCACGACGTGGACGGGACGCCGCTCCGGCAGTCCGGCAAAGTGGTGCTCCCGGCGACCGGTCCCGTGAAGAACATGATCCTCGTGAGCCACTACACCATCGGCGCCAACTACGAATGCCCTTCGGAAACCTTCCCGCTGGAGGCCCTGCTTGCCGCCAAGGGTTATGCCGTGGTCATTGCCGATTACATCGGTTTCGGCGTCACCTCCGGCCGCATCCACCCCTACATGCACACGGAGAGCACTGCCCGGAGCGTCGTGGATATGGCTCTGGCCGTGAAACCCTACCTGGAGCACATCGGCCGCAAGCCCGAGAGCGAGGAAGTCTATCTCTTCGGCTATTCGCAGGGCGGGTCCACCACCCTGGCCGTCATGGATATCATCCAGGATGAGAACCTGTTTCCCCTGAAAAAGGTGTACGCCGGCGGAGGACCTTACGACCTGGCCGCCACCTTCGACGTCTCCATGGAACTCAACAAGACCGGAATCCCCTGCGCCATCCCGATGATTGTCCAGGGCATCAACGAGGGGGAGCAGCTGGGCCTGTCCATGGAGGATTTCTTCCGCTCGCCGCTGCTGGAGAACTACGATGGCTGGATCAACTCCAAACTCTTGACGGTCAAGCAGATCAATCTCAAGATCGGCTCCGAATACCTCGACCGGATCATGACGGACGCCGGCCGCGACAAGCACAGCACCGAAACGGCCCGCCTGTACGTGGCGCTCCTGGCCAATTCCGTCCTCTCCTTCACGCCCACGGCTCCCATCTATCTCTTCCACAGCCGGAACGACCAGACGGTGCCCTTCATCAACGCCCTCCATGCGGAGGAATATTTCAAGGGCCATGACGTCAAACTCGACTTCGGAGACTATGGCCAGCACGCCATGGGCTGCGTCCGTTTCATTCTCACCGCCTACAAAGACCTACCATGACCCGTTTCCATGCCTGCCTTGCGGCGATCCTCGCCGCCCTCGTCCTGGCCGGCTGCACGGCCAAGGAGATTATTGTCGCCACGCCCGTCGGTCTGGGGGCGGAAATCCTTTCCGTCACCGGTTCCAAGGTGAAGTTCCGGGTAACTGCCGGCAGCCAGGACGCCTGCTATGTTTACTTTACCGTGAGCAATCTCCAGGAGGATTTCGACCGGCCGGAAAAGGAGCTCGCCCGGAATCATCTGGACTATCTGGAAGAGGTGTATAACGAGCAGGAAGAACACATCGGCAGTTTCGCCGACTGGGCCTGCTACCGGGGCAGCCGCGAGGTCCGGATCCTGAATCTGAGTTCCGGCGTCAGGTATAAACTGCTGCTGTTCCAGGTCCATCCCGGCACCCGTGAGATCATCGGGGACGTCCGGTCTGTGATCTTCCAGACGCCGGAAGTGCCCATGACCCCGCTGGACATCAGTTTCGCCCTGAAAGGGACGACCCTGATCATCACGCCCTCGGACCCCGGGTGCGGTTACATCTGGAGTGTTGACCGGCTGAGCCGGATCAACGATGATTTCGGCTCCCCGTATTTCTACCTCTACAACCTTATCGACATGTTCGAACTCTATGGTTTTGCCGAGGCGCTGCTCTGCACGGGGACGGTCACGTATGATCTTCCCGTCGAATCCCTCTGGCAGCATGAGATCTACTGCGTCAGTGCCATTGCCTACGAAGACGGCGAAATCACCTCGTACGATGATTCCTTCTATTTTTCCCTGCGCGGCGACATCCCCGTTGAAGTGGATTACCGCCAGCCTGTCGGGGACAACGACCCGGTTCCAAGAAACTGAAAAAACACTATATTTGTTTCCAAACAGACTCCGGAGACCTATGAAAAGGATTAT
>CAMIYB010000060.1 GCA_946402945.1 uncultured Bacteroidales bacterium
ATGTCGTCCTGGGCCACCGCCACGGGCGCCTTCCCCACGGCCGCAAAGAATTCCTGAAGGTCGGACAGGTAGGCCGCCACCGTATTCGGCGACATGGCCCGCTCGACCTTCAGATAATAGGAATAGTCGCGGAGCGTCCTAGAGGGAACGGTAGCGGCGGCCATAATCCAGTTGCTGTGCGAGGAAATCGTCGCAATAGACCAGTTTGTAGTCCACGACGGCGCCGTCCTTCTCCACCGGCACGATGTCCGGATTGAGGAAACCGCCGTAAGGCTTGAGGTTCAGGGCGGCATAACGCTCGCGCACCTCCTTGTGGAGATCGGGGTCGATATCGACGGCATAGGTCTCGATCAGGGCCTTGCCGGCTGCATAGTCCCCCTCCGACTTGATCCGCTGAATCTCCGCGAGCAACTCGGCGAAGAGGCCGCGCAGCGCCACCGGATCATTCAGCACGAAGTAGGTCTTGCCATCCCGCACCCGCTTCTCGATGACATTCGCATCCCGGCCTTTCTCATAGCACCATTCGGCGATGAGTTTGCGGTTCTGCATGTGGGCTTCCGTGTTGGGACGGCCCAGTTCGACGCGGGTGAACTGGGTGAAGATGCCGTTGCGGATGTAAGAGGCATAATAGGAAGGATAGGCCTCGATGGAAGGCAGGATGCCGAGTTCCACCATCTTCGGATCGGCCATGTAATAGAGGCCGAAAAGGTCGGCGCGGGCCTCCTCCAGCGCACTCTGGTACTCACCAAGGGCCGTAGAGGACACGCCCGGCAGCAGCTGCCCGGAACCATGGCCCAGGCATTCGTGAAGGTCTGTATGGATCTCGTCGCAGAGGGTTCCGAACTTCTTGTAGGCGTCGATCTCCGCCTGGTCCCAGGCAAATTCGGACAGTATGCTCTTCGGCGATTCCTGGGCCGAGAGGTCATAGGCATGGGTGATGTTGGCGATTGTCACGCTCTTAGAGCCATGTTCCTTGCGGATCCAGTCGGCGTTGGGCAGGTTGATGCCGATCGGCGTGGACGGGTAGGTGGCGCCGGCCAGGGCCACGGCGTTGACCACCTTGGCGCTGATGCCGCGGACCTCCTTCTTGCGGAAACGCGGATCGACGGGAGAATGGTCCTCGAACCACTGCGCATTGGCGCTCAGGATTTCCGTCCGGGCCGAAGCCGCGGAATCCTTGATGTGGACATAGCCCTCCCAGGTGGCCTTGCGGCCGAGCGGATCGTCATAATCCTCGATGAACCCGTTGATATAATCGACGATGCCGACGGTATCCTTGACCCATTCTATATTGTACTCATCCCATTTCCGGAGGTCGCCGGTGGTGTAGTAGTCGATGAGGAGGCCCAGGGCCTTGCGCTGGCTCTCGTTCTCGGCCACCCCGGCCGCCTTCCGGAGTTCCTCGCAGATGTGTCCGATGGCCTCGGAATAGATGCCGCCCTGCTTCCAAGGATGCTCGCGCACGACCCCGTCCGGATCCTTGACCAGTTTGGAATTCAGGCCATAGGAGATGGGATGCGGGTCCTTCTCGTCCAGAATGGAAGCGTAGTAGCGCTCGGCCTCCTCGCGGCTCACCCCTTCATAGAAATTGACGGCGCTCAGGGCCACGATGTCGCCGTCCTTGCTGGTGGAACGGCGCTGGGTCAGGGCGGCCGGGTCGTAGATGAAATCGAGCAGGGCCTCGTCGGCGACCCCCGCCTGGGCCATCAGCCCGGCGAAATAGTCCTTCGGGCAGTCCGGGAGGAATTTGTCCTCGGCGTAATGGTGGTGGACGCCGTTGCTGAAGAATACCCGCTTGGCATACACCAGGAAGTCGGCATAGTCCGGGGCCTTGCGGTCCACGGCATCACAGGTGAGGATGGCCTCCAGGGCATGGCGTACGGGCAGGTTCCAGGCGCAATACTGGTCCCAGGTGATGTCACGGCCCCATTTGGCCGCTTCCGACAGATGGTAGGCATATTCCTTCTGCTTCAGGGACAGGCCGTCCCATCCGGGAATCTGGTAACGGATGATTTTCAGGTCGGCGAACTGGTCGACGGTGTAGCGGAAGGGTTCCGCCTTCTTGGGGCCGCAGGCGCTCAATGCGGCGGCTCCTGCAAGGATGAGGCTCATTTTCAGCAAGGTATTCATATTGGAAAGATTTATTTCCGGTTCAATCCTTGCAAAGATAATGAAAAGAATTGTTATCTTTGCACGCTATGCGTCTTGTGAAGAACAATCTTTTGGCAGCGCTTCTCTGCATCCTGGCCCTGGGTTGCGGAAAGATTGAGTGGTTGGAACGCGAAATTAACCAGACAAAGGATCGGCTGGATCAGGCGGAAGAAATCCTCTACAACCTGGACTTCCCCCCGAAGAAAGTCATGATCCTGCTTTCCAACGGACACAACAACCTCAGCACATATCTCAAGGACGATATCGAGGAAATGAAGTCGTCGGGCTATGTCCCCGATCGGAGCAGCAGCGACTACCTCTTCATCATCAGCAAAAGCGGTCCCGCCGGACGTGCCGTCGCTCCGGTGCTCACGCGGCTGTACCGCACCCACACGGGAGCCGTCGTCGCCGACACGGTGTATCGCCGGGAAATCGGCACGGTGCTGGCCGACGCGGCCGTTTTGGGAGATTTCCTCACCTATATCAAAAAGAATTATCCGGCAGCCAGTTACGGCATGGTCGTATCGTCCCATGCGACCGGATGGCTCCCTGCGGACTACTATGCCCATCCGGAAAAGGACGCCGACCACACGAGCACTTCCGCCCCTACGGTGTGGGAACTGATGCCCTCCCGGACCATTACCTCCGAGGGGACCTCCACATCCATCTCGGAAATCGAGCTCAGCGACTTTGTGGCCGCCATCCCGATGCACCTGGAATACCTGATCATCGACGCCTGCCTCTGTGGGGTGGAGACGGCCTACGCCTTCAAGGACGTCGCCGATTATTTCGGCTGTTCCCTGACGGAAGTGATGGCCGACGGCTTCGATTACGAGACCCTCGCCCACCATCTCCTCGAGAAGGAAGTACCCGACCCGGCGGCCGTCTGCAAAGCGTTCATCGACTATTACACCAACGTCTCGCCGAACAAGTGCGCTTCCATCGCCCTCTACGAATCGGCCCAGTTGCCCCTGCTGGCCTCCATCTGCCAGCCGCTTTTCGAGGAATACCGGGAGCAGTTGAGCGAAAAACTGGACTGGAAAAAGGTCCAGGGCTATTTCGGAGGGGACAAACACTGGTTCTTCGACCTGCGCCATGCGCTGGAGGAGGCCGGCGCCACCTTCCTGGAACTCAGCCGCCTCGATGTGGCGATGGATGCCTGTCTGGTGTACAAGGGCACCACCGGCAAGTTCTATAGCGGCGCCGACAAACAATACCACGACATCACGCATTTCAGCGGGATCAGCATGTACCTGCCCTGCGCCGGCACGCCCTATCTCAACAGCGTCTATCGCAATCTCGACTGGAACGAAGCGACCGGTCTGGTTGAATAGTCGAAGAAGATTTGTCAATCCAAAGGATTTTCACTATCTTTGCGCCCGCAAAATAAAAGCGCACGCGCTTTTGGTGCAATGGGGTCTTCATTGAAAGACTGAGTAACACATTTTAAACCAAACAATTATGAAGCATTTTACGCTGAATGGCCAGGTCCGCGAAGTCGGCAACAAGGCCGTCATCAAGGCCATCCGCGCCCAGGGCCTCGTCCCCTGCAACCTCTATGGCCTCGGTTTGAAGAACATCCTCTTCACCGTCACTGAAAAAGATCTCAAGGGTCTCACCCACACCCCCGCCTCCTACATCGTGGACCTCGTCCTGAGCGACGGTACCAAGCAGACCGCGGTCGTGCACGAACTCCAGTTCCACCCGGTCAACGACAACTGCCTCCACGTGGATTTCCTGGCCGTGAACGAGGAGAAGCCCATCGCCATCACCGTTCCGATCAACATCAGCGGTCACGCCGTGGGCGTGCAGGCCGGTGGTAAGTTCGTCAAGCTGCAGCGCTCCCTGCGCATCAGCGCCCTGATGAAGGACCTCCCGGACCAGATCGACATCGACATCACCTCCCTCGGCATCGGTCAGCAGATCAAGGCCGCCAACGTCCAGGTCGAAAATGTCACCGTCCTCTCCCCGAAAGACACCATCATCTGCACTGTCAAGGCGACTCGCAACATGGTGGCGGCGGCTCCTGCCGAATAATCGGCTGGAAAGCCCTGCAGAGCCTGGTATGAACTATCTGGTCGTCGGTCTCGGCAACATCGGTTCCGAATACGCCCGGACCAGGCACAACATGGGATTCATGGCGTTGGATGCCTTTGCGAAGGCATCCAACGTCCTTTTCATCACCAAACGCTACGGCGACGTGGCGGAAGTCTCCTACAAGGGCCGCAGGATCACCCTGCTCAAGCCCTCCACCTACATGAACCTCAGCGGCAATGCCGTCCGCTACTGGATGCGGACCCTCAAGATTCCGCAGGAGAACCTGCTGGTCATCTGCGACGACCTCGCCCTGCCATTCGGGACCATCCGGATGCGCAAGAGCGGCAGCGACGGCGGCCACAACGGCCTCAAAAACATCCAGGAACTGCTCGGCACGCAGGACTATGCCCGCATCCGCATGGGCATCGGCAACGATTTCCACGCCGGCGAGCAGATCGATTTCGTACTGGGACCTTTCTCCGCGGAGCAGGAAGCCGCCCTCCCCGATCTGCACAATCGGATCATCGACGGCATCCGCTCTTTCGTGACCATCGGAGCGGAGCGGACCATGAACAGCCTGAACACAAAAAACAGGACCCGATAAAAAAAATCGAAAAATTTTTCATATTCCGTGCAACGTTTCGATCCGCTTTTGCATCTATGTTGCAGGTTTAGGTTTTAGTACACGTCTAAGGGAGGCGCTCCAGAAGTGATTTTCGGGCGTCTCCTTTGGTTTTTTCCGGGGCCGGTTCTTGAATAATTCGAAAAAAATCGCTATTCTTGCATTCCGGACGGATTGCAATGAAAACCTGGCCTGCATATTTTCTTCTGCTGCTATGCCTCCTCTGGGGCGGCACGGCTTCCGGCCGGGGCGTCCGTGATGTCCGCGCCACCCTCCACCAACCCGACGGAAGCGCTTTCGAAGGTGTTCTGAACGGAGATGAAGCCCTCCACATCCTGACTGATACCGAAGGACATGCCATCCTCAAAGGCGGGGACGGCGTCTGGTATTATGCTTATTATGGAATAGACGGGGCGCTGTGCAGCAGCGGCTATCCGGTCGGAAAACCCGCCCCCGGAGCCGTGCTCTCCTCCAGCCTCCGCATCCCCTATGACCACCTGCGGCAGATGGCCGCCCAATGGCGAAGGGAGCGATCCGTGCAGCATGCCGCCCGTCCGGGCGCCCTCCGCAAACTCCGGGGCCGCCGTCTGGCAGAAGACACGGACCCCGAAGATTCCGGGGAGCCCGAGCCCTTCCAGAAGCACAGCCTCATCCTGCTGGTCCAGTTCAGCGACGAGGGCGGCAAGATGCGCTACAACCGCGACGAATTCGTGGCCCTGATCACCCAGGAAGGCTACAACCGCGACGGAGCGATCGGCAGCGCGAGCGACTATTTCAACGAAATGTTCAAGGGTGACTGTATTTTCAACTACGAAATCAGCGACATCATCACCCTGGACAACCCTTCGAAATACTATTTCGACAACGAGAACTCCCAGCGCGGACAGGACAAGGCGGCCGACCTGGCGGTCATGGAGGCCTGCCGCAAGGCCCATGACGACCAGGGCATCGACTTCTCCCGCTTCGACGACGACGGGGACGGCGAGGTGGACAATGTCTTCCTCTTCGTGGCCGGCCGTGACGAGGCCGACTGCCTGGAGCCGGAATGCGTCTGGTCCCACATGTTCTACCTGAAATCCTCCGACAAATCCGAGGTCCGCGAATTCGTCCGCGACGGCCTGGACGGGGTCTGCGTCAACAATTACGCCATCACCACGGAACTCCGCCGCCTCCCGACCCGCTACGACCTGACCGGGATCGGCACCTTCTGCCACGAATACAGCCACACCCTCGACCTGCCGGACCTCTATGACACCGACTATGAGGGCAGCGGCGGCTACGCCAACGGCATGTGGGGCTCGACGGCCCTGATGGACAGCGGCAACACCAACAATTACTTCACCTGCCCGCCCCACTACAACGCCGTCGAATACGATGCCATCGGCCTGGGCAATCCTGAGCCCCTCGCGGAGGGAAGTTACCGCCTGGAGCCCATCAGCCGGAACCGGCATTACCTCAAGATGGAGACGGGGACCGATGGGGAATTCTTCCTCTTCGAATGCCGCGACAACTCGGGCTGGGACCAGTACATCGGCGGAAGGGGCCTGCTCATCTACCACATCGACTGCTCAGACCGCCTCACCGGCCACTCCGACACCTACGGGGCCAATTTCACCGCCGCGCAGCGCTGGCATTACAACGAGGTCAACTGCCGGCCCGACCATGAATGCGCCCGCCTGGTAAGCGCCACCCCGGGCCTGCGCCGCTATTCGGGCAGCAGCCCCGTCAACAACCAGAACATGGTCTTTTTCCCGGTGGAAGGAAGCACGGCCTTCACGGCCCTGACCGATCCGCCCTTCGTCTTCTGGGACGGCAACCCCTCCCCCCTCGCCCTGACGGAAATCACACGTGACGGCGACGACATCCTCTTCACCGTGACCCGCATGACCGACATCGAGGTGCCGTCCGTGGTGTACGAAAACGACCTGAACGTCTTCCAGGACGCCGCCATCCTCCGCTGGGCGGCCGACGATCCCGACTTCACGGGGCCTTCCTACATCAGCTGGGGCCCGAGCAGCGGAAACCAGACGGAGGTGGAAGTCCAGCCTTACGCTCCCGGCCGGTACGCCTTCGTCATGGACGGCCTCGCGCCGGTCACCGCCTACAAAGCCACCCTCTTCTTCCGGAGTTACGGCATCTCCAGCAAGGAAAAGACGGTCAAGTTCACGACCAAACGCCAGTACGACAGACCCTACATCTATCTGGGCAGTGCCTCCCGCGCAAGCGACGGTTCCTTCCCCGCGGGGGCCGAACTGCCCCTGCGCGTGTTCAACTGCCCTGCGGAAAGCGTCGCCTGGTACTTTGACGACAAGAAGATCGGCATCGGGGAGAACGGTTATTTCACCCTGAGCCGCTCCGGCGCCCTCAAGGCCGTCATCTCCCGCACGGACGGCACCAAAGACATCATCCTCAAGCACATCACCGTCAAATGAGAAAGTCCTTCCTCCTCGTCCTCGCGGCAGCCGCGCTCCTGGCGGGCGCCTGCCAGTCCAAGATCGATGAAGCGGTGTTGGAAAGCCCCGACCTGGGTCTGTATCAGGAAGGAAAGCCCCTCATCCAGTACAATCCGCTGAAGTTCCAGAACGCCTACAACGAAACACTCCGACAGTTCCGTGTCCATGACGACACGATGTCGGAGTACTTCATTCTCACGCTGGATGCGATTCCCACCCAGGTGGACCAGCAGGTGACGGGCTCCTTACGGTCGTCCGTCACCGCCGATATGTCCGGGCTGGAGTTCTCGGTCGAAAAGACCGACGGCGAGGGACGGGTCTGGCTCTGGTGCAAAAAACGCAAACTGGCCGCGACCGTCCAGATCCTTTCCTAGAAACTCAGCGCAATCCCGATAAAATCGTCAGCCTTGAGGGCGGCGCCGCCGATGAGGCCGCCGTCGATGTCGGGCTGGGCGAAGAGTTCCTTCGCGTTGGAGGGCTTGCAGGAGCCGCCGTAGAGGATGGTGGTATCGTCAGCGATGCGGGCGCCGAACTTGTCGGCGAGCACCTTGCGGATGCAGGCGTGGATCTCCTGGGCCTGCTCAGCCGTGGCGGTCTTGCCGGTGCCGATGGCCCAGACGGGCTCGTAGGCGATGACGATGTTCTTCATGTCCTCGGCGGAGAAGTTGTAGAGAACGGCCTTTGTCTGGTCGGTGACGACCTGGAAGTGCTTGCCGGCTTCGCGCTCATCGAGGTTTTCCCCCACGCAGAGGATGACCTTCAGTCCGGCGGCGAGGGCCAGTCGGGTCTTCTCGACGAGTTTCTCATCGGTCTCGCCGTAGTACTGACGGCGCTCGGAGTGTCCGAGGATGGTCCAGGCGGCGCCGGTAGATTTAATCATATCCACGCTCACCTCACCGGTGTAGGCGCCTTTTTCCTTATCGGCGCAGTTCTGGGCGGAGAGTTCCACGCGGGTTCCCTTCACCACGGCGGCCACGCTCACCAGATGGGTGAAGGGCGTTGCCACGATCAGGCCGACGCCTGCGGGCACCTGAGCGGATTTTTCAACGACGGCCTCTGCCAGGGCCACACCTTCGGCAACGGTGGTATTCATCTTCCAGTTGCCTGCGACAATGTTCTTTCTCATTACGGTAGTATTTAATTTGTTCCTTTGTTTCCGGATCCTCCCCGCCCCCATCGGGCGGAAAATCATGCAAATTTACGGAATTTGTCAGATTTCTGCAACTGGCCCGCCGCCCGTATCGGGTTTTTTCGTACCTTTGCCGAGATTCCCGGTCGGAGCCGGGAATGACG
>CAMIYB010000061.1 GCA_946402945.1 uncultured Bacteroidales bacterium
TGTAGCCGGGAAAGAGGCGGCAATTTGGAAGGGCTGCTGTCACCGCCGGCGGCAGGAACGGAAGCCGCCGGCTACAACCGCGCGGAACGCGGCCTTGCGAGCTCGATGGGACGGCTCGCGGCGCTACCGCGGGGTTGTTGCCAGGGAACGAACGCGCGGGAGAGATGCCCGGTCGAGGCCGGGCATGACGGCAGGGAGGGATCCCGGGCATGGCGGCAGGGAGGACTACCGACTGGCAAGGGAGGCTGGTCATGGGGCTATTGCCAGGGATAGATCGCGCTGGAAGGTAGTCCAGGGGGAAAGCAGCGCTAGTCGCGTCAGACGCAGCGCTAGGCGCGGCAGAAGCAGCGCTCGCCCCGGCGGAAGCAGCGCTAGCCGCGGCGGAGGCGCAAACTGTTGCAGACGACGCAGACCGAGCTGAGGGCCATGCAGGCGGCGCCGACCATGGGGCTGAGGAGGAAGCCGTTCAAGGGGTAGAGGATGCCGGCGGCCAGCGGGACGGCCAGGAGGTTGTAGATAAAGGCCCAGAAGAGATTTTCCTTGATGATACGGTCCGTGCGGCGCGACAGGTCCAATAACTGCGGGATTTTGCCGAGGTCGGAGGTGACGAGGGTCACCATCGCGGCGTCCATGGCGATGTCAGTGCCGCTGCCCATGGCGATGCCCAGGTCGGCGCGGGCCAGGGCGGCGCTGTCGTTGATGCCGTCCCCGACCATGGCGACTGTGTGGCCCTGCGCCTTGAGGGCGGAGATGTAGTCCGCCTTGTCGGCCGGAAGGCATTCCGCCTTGAAGTCATCCACGCCCGCCTCGGCGGCAATCTGCGCGGCGCGACCCGGCTTGTCGCCGGATAGCATGTGGACCCGCAGGCCCCGGCGGCGCAACTCGGCCACAGCCGCCACGGAGGTGGGCTTGAGCCGGTCTTCGCCCAGGTCGTCGAGCCGGCCCACGGTCAGCGTGCCGGTCTTGTCCAGCACGACGGTGTCGATGCGGCGGGCAAGCTGGAGGCTGTCGGCATCCTTGACCAGGATGCCTTTGGAGGCCGCATTGCCGATACCGGCGATCAGGGCGGTCGGGGTGGCCAGGCCCAGCGAGCAGGGACAGGCGATGACCAGCACCGTCACCATCGACAGCAGCCCCATCGTGACGCCGTCGCCGGGCGCAAGGACGATCCAGAGCACCAGCGTCAGCAGGGCGACGCCCATGATGACGGGCACGAAGACCGCCGCCACCTTGTCCACGGTCTGCTGGATGCGGGCCTTACTCCCCTGCGCCTCCTGCACCATGCGGATAATGGCGGAGAGCATCGTATCGGAGCCGGTCTTGTCGGCACGCATGCGGAAGGAACCGGCCTGGTTGATGGTGCCGGCATAAACCGGGGCGCCGGCCGTCTTTTCGGCGGGGACGGGCTCGCCTGTCATCATGCTTTCATCCACCGTGGACCGGCCGTCCAGGACCACGCCGTCGGCAGGGATCCGGGCGCCCGGGGCAATCGTGACCTCATCGCCCGGCCGGACATCCACCCGGACCGGCTGAAGGCCCTTGAGGGCGCGGATGGCCGCCGTCGTTCCCTGCTTGGCCCGCTCTTCCAGCAGACGGCCCAGCAGGATGAAGGCCACGATCACGGCGGAGGACTCAAAATAGAGGTTCGCCGCAAGGCCGCGGGAAGTCCAGACCTGCGGGAACAGCAGGTTGAAAAGACTGAAAAAGAAGGAGATGCACGTCGAAAGGGAGACCAGCGTATCCATGCCGACACTGCCGTGACGGGCCTGGACAAGGGCGGTTTTATGGAAACGGCGGCCGCACCAGAATACGGCCACCCCTGCGAGGACGGCCATGGCGGCACCACGCCCATAGAAGGGTTTGAAGGCCATGGACAGCATCATCACCAGCGCAGCGAGGACGGCTGCCGCTACGGCGTCACGCCGCAACGCACGGAAGGCATCTTCCCGCCGCCTGTCAGCCTCGTCCTCGTCCGCGGGACCGTCCTCGGAAAGGACCAGGTCGTAGCCCGCATCGCGGACGGCCTTTTGGAGTTGCGCCGGGCCTGTCAGGCCGGGGTCATAGTCCACCAGGGCACTGTTCGAGGCCAGGCTGACGGAGGCGGCCGCCACGCCGGAACAGCCTTTGAGGGTATTTTCAACGCGGGCGACGCAGGCGGCGCAGCCCATTCCTTCCACGGGGAAGGTCTTGCGGATTGTCTTTGCCATACTGACTGCTTTAGCAGCGCAAAGATACTGCTTTTTCGGAAGAATTCCACTTGACGGGGGCTGTCTGACAATTTGGCAGGAAAAAACCGGTGGCACGGCATTGGATAGAATGGAGGCGCCCGTCCTCCGTGACGGACTCCGAAACAAGCAAAACAAATAAAAATAGGAGATAACAATTATGGGAAAAATCATCGGTATCGACTTGGGAACCACCAACAGCTGCGTCGCAGTGATGGAAGGTAACCAGCCTACAGTCATCATCAACAACGAAGGCCAGCGGACGACCCCTTCCGTGGTGGCTTTCACCGAAGGCGGCGAGCGCAAGATCGGCAACCCGGCCAAGCGTCAGGCCATCACCAATCCGAAGAACACCGTCTTCTCGATCAAGCGCTTCATGGGCGAGACCTACGAGCAGGTCGGCCGTGAGGTGGCCCGCGTACCGTACAAAGTGGTCCGCGGCGACAACAACACCCCGCGCGTGGACATCGACGGGCGCATGTACTCCCCGCAGGAGATCAGCGCCATGATCCTTCAGAAGATGAAGAAAACGGCCGAGGACTATCTGCGCCAGGAAGTGACCGAGGCGGTCATCACCGTTCCGGCCTACTTCTCCGACTCGCAGCGCCAGGCCACCAAGGAGGCCGGCAAGATCGCGGGCCTCGACGTCAAGCGTATCATCAACGAGCCGACGGCGGCAGCCCTCGCCTACGGCCTCGACAAGAAGAACAAGAACATGAAAGTGGCGGTCTATGACCTGGGCGGCGGCACCTTCGATATCTCCATCATGGAACTCGGCGACGGTGTGTTCGAGGTCAAGTCCACCAACGGTGACACCCATCTGGGCGGCGACGATTTCGACCAGAAGATCATCGACTGGCTCGCCGCAGAGTTCGCTTCCGAGAACGGCGGCGCCGACCTCAAGAAGGACCCGATGGCCCTCCAGCGCCTGAAGGAAGCGGCCGAGAAGGCCAAGATCGAACTCTCCAACCAGACTTCGACCGAGATCAACCTGCCGTACATCATGCCGGTGGACGGTGTGCCGAAACACCTGGTCAAGAGCCTGAGCCGCGCCAAGTTCGAGCAGCTCTGCGACGACCTCTTCACGCGGAGCATCGAACCTTGCCGCAAGGCCCTCGAGGATGCCCATCTGCGTGCTTCCGACATTGACGAGGTCCTCCTCGTCGGCGGCAGCACCCGTATCCCGAAGGTCCAGCAGATTGTCAAGGACTTCTTCGGCAAGGAGCCCAACAAGAGCGTCAACCCCGACGAGGTGGTCGCCATCGGTGCCTCCATCCAGGGCGGCGTGCTCGCCGGCGACGTGAAGGATGTCCTCCTGCTCGACGTGACCCCGCTTTCGCTGGGTATCGAGACCCTGGGCGGCGTGATGACCAAACTCATCGAGTCCAACACGACCATCCCGACCCGCCGCAGCGAGATCTTCTCCACCGCGGCCGACAACCAGCCGTCCGTCGAAATCCGCGTCCTCCAGGGCGAACGTCCGCTGGCCCGCGACAACAAGCAGATCGGCGTCTTCCACCTGGACGGCATCGCACCCGCCCCGCGCGGCATCCCGCAGATCGAGGTGACCTTCGACATCGACGCCAACGGTATCCTCAACGTGTCCGCGAAGGACAAGGCGACCGGCAAGGAGCAGAACATCCGCATCGAGGCCTCTTCCGGCCTGTCCGAAGAGGAAATCAAGCGGATGCGCGACGAGGCCAAGGCCAACGAGGCCGCCGACAAGGCCGAGAAGGAGCGCATCGACAAAATCAACGGCGCGGACGCCCTCTGCTTCCAGGCCGAGAAGTTCCTCCGCGAGAACGGCGATAAGGTCCCGGCTGATGTCAAGGCTAATGTCGAAAGCAACCTGAACCTCCTCAAGGAGGCGGTCAAGGCCCAGAACATCGCCGATATCGAGCGCTACAGCGCCGAGCTCAACAAGGCCTTCGAAGCCATGTACCAGCAGGCGCAGCAGGCCCAGGGCGGCCCTCAGGGCGGTCCTCAGAACCCCTTCGGCGGTCAGGGAGGTCCCTTCGGCGGCCAGGGAGGCCCGCAGAACCCGCAGCCTGACAACGGCCCGGACGAGCAGTAATCCCTCCGTCCATGGCAGTCTATCGCCAACTTTCCGAAACAGAATCCGCCGACCTGCGCCGGCGGATTCTCTATGAGGACAACCACCTGCTGATCGTCGCCAAGCGGGTCGGCGAAATTGTCCAGGGCGACAAGACCGGTGACGAAACCCTCGCCGACAAATACAAGGCGTTTATCGCGCAGCGGGACGGCAAGCCCGGACAGGTATTCCTCGGAATCCCCCACAGGCTGGACCGCCCCGTCGCCGGCATTACAGTCCTGGCCAAGACCTCCAAGGCCCTGGAGCGCATGTCCGCCCTGCTGCGGGAAGGCGGCGTCCACAAGACCTACTGGGCCCTGGTCTGCGCCGAGCCGCAGCCCCACGAGGCCCTGCTGGAAAACTGGCTGGGCCGCAATGAGCAGCAGAACAAGGCCTACATCGTCAGCGGCCCGCGCGGCGAGGCGAAACTCGCCCGCCTGCGCTACCGTCTCCTGACGAAAACGGAGCGCTACTGGCTCGTGGAGGTGGAACTTCTGACCGGACGCCACCACCAGATCCGCTGCCAACTCGCCGGAATCGGCTGTCCCATCAAGGGCGACCTCAAATACGGTGCGCCGCGTTCCAACCGCGACGGAGGCATCAGCCTCGTGGCCCGTCACATTTCCTTCCTCCATCCGGTCCGCCACGAGGCAATCGAGGTCACCTGTCCTTTGCCTGAGGACTGGCCGGCCTTATCCCTTCCTGACTGTCCCTGACTTCCCGGCACCAGTCCTTCGGCGTAGAATTGACAAAGAGGCGGAAAGCCACGCCGAAGGTCCCCTTTCCCTTAAAACCCGATAACAGAGCCAGTTCCTCCACCTTCAGCGAAGTGTCGGAGCGGAACACTTCCATCGCATAACGGATGCGGTACCCGTTGATGAACTGGGGAAAATTGAGCCCCGAACAGGCGTTGATCATCCGCGACAGGTAGCCGCGGTTGGTATAGAGGTCTTTGACCACGCGCTCCATCTTCAGGTCCGGGTCGAGGAAGGGCTTGCGCTCCTCCATATAGTGGCAGAGCCGCGCGAAGAGTACCTGATAGGGCGGATCGCCCGGATAGGCCCCCGAGGGCTTCATCACGGCCGCGGTCCGCGAGGCATCCAGCCCGGAGAGCGCCGGCCGCTCGGCGATACTGCGCATCAGAAGCCAGGCGAAGAGGACGGCCAGGAGCACGTCGAAAAGCCAGCGGATAGAAGGCAACTGGACAAAGGAAGTGTAGGCCAAAGCGGCGATGACGACGAAATACAAGGTAATGAGCATGCGGATATATCCCTGCAAGATATCCCAGCCCGACATCCCCACGGCCAGGAAATTCCGGTCCCGCAGCATGCGGATACAGAGTTGGGTCTGAAACAGGAGCAGGGGGATGCAATTGACCAGGATGACGGCCATCGCAGGCAGGCCGCCCAGGATCCGGAACAGGACCAGCGCCAGCAGCGAAGAACCGGTCGCGATCAGCGAAATGGCCAGCGAGCGGGACAGCCGCCAGGCCTCCAGGCGGGGCGGCGAGACCAGCAGCACCGTGCAGGCACAGGCCAGATCGTAAGCGATTCCACAGGGAAAGGATTTTCCACAATAAAAGACGCGGACCACATAACTCAGGATACATGACAACACGGACGCCGCGCATACCGCCCGTACAGATCCTGTCGCTTCACTCGGATTCTTCTGCATATCTGTATGGATCCGGGGCACTTCCCCCGGACGTACAAAAATATACAGAAAATCCCGCCCTCAGTTGACCTGAAGGCGGGACTGTCCCAACTGTTGACAATCCAGTACGTCCTGAAAAATCAGGACCCCGGAAATTTCGGCCAGCCCGGGGAACGGGGCGGATTACAAATAGGTACAACGGTATTTCCGGACGAGCAGTTCTTCCGTTCCGTCCAGGTCGGTCCGGACCGCTTCCATGACACGGCCCTCATCGTCCAGCGTGTAAGTCATCCGGAAAGACTGGGGCGCGGCAACGTCACCATACCGGAGGGTCATCCCCGAAATGAGGTGCTTACAGCCCGGGAGCCCTTTCGCCATCCACACCGGGAAATGATCGTCGAAGAGGAACACGTTGAAATTGCCGACATCCTCCAAATCGGAGTAGGTATACGCCACCGTAGCCTCCGAGCGGGAATCCGAAGAGACCGTCGCCTTGGACTGGGAGACGACGGAGGTCCCGGACTGGCGCCGGAGCACGTCTCCGCCAGCAACGGTAATCTCTTCCGCGATGCGGCTATCGGCTGAATAACTGCCGTTGCCTGCCCTGTAAGAGGACTCCTGGCTGATCCCGCTCAGCACGCCGTCGCCATCGAAACGGACCACATAGGTCCAGGGCTTGAGCCATGTCCCGGCATATTGCAGCGTACCGGCCTTCTTATCGACGGAGACGTTGATCGTCTTGTCCGCAGCCAGCGGGAAGAAACGGCCGCTGATTTTCAAGTTCCCGGCATCGACATAGTTGTAAGTCAGGTCCAGGAGTTTTTTCCCGAGACCTTCATCCCGGCGCTGAAGGGTGGAGAGACGCCCCGCCCCGTCATAGGTAAACGAAAGGGTCTCCACCTTCGTATCGCCGGCAAACACCTCAACGCGGGCGAGGCTGCCCGTGGCCCATACGCCGGAATCGACCGGGTCGCTGCCGGCATTTGAGGAGACGCCGCCGCAGGACAGCACGCCGAGAGCGGCGACGAGGAAAAGCAGGTATCTCGTTTTCATTGTTCTTTCTTCAGGACGACATGTTCCCCGCAATCGCAGATGATATAGGGCGGATAGGCGAAAGAAGCCGAGCCAAGCGCATTGTCGTTGGTATAAAGGTAACGGTAGGAGACGCGGTAGGCAATTTCATGATGCCACTCGTTCTCATGGATATTGAAATAGATCTGCTCGATGTTGTTGGGGTTGGAGGTCTTGTACGTCCTGTCCAGCAAAGAAATAATTCCCTGGAACACAGGAGAAAGGACCACATCGACCATCGGATGCCTCTTGTAGAAATCCTCGTTGGCGTGGGCGGAATTATCGCCGATATGGGCAATCCGCCAGCCGTCCATCTCAATCAGGTACAGGAGGCAGGGCTCGTCGCCCTGGGACGACATGTAGGCCTGCGTGGTGGCACAGCCCATGACGGGAAAGGCCTCTTCCCGGCTATCATCAAGCAGGATCTTGGTACCCGTGTCATAGCCCTCCAGATGACGGGCCATGGTGGAGGGGGCGACGACCGTCTTTCCGGCCTGCAGCATCTCGCGCAGGAGGGGGATGTCATAGTGGTCACCATGGGCGTGGGTCACATACACGGCATCCAGCAGTTGCACCAGGTCCTCCCGGCCCACGCCGTCATAGAGTCCCTCGGCATAGCAGATATCGATGCCGATACAGCCATTTTTGCTGCGGAACACATAACCGGAACTGTAGAGTTTGCACACCTGCAGCTCGTTGCCGGTCGGGGCCGGCTGGCGGAAAAACTGGAAAAACTCGGATCGCTTGCCCTGCAGCCACTGTTTGTTGGCCTTGTGGAAAGCATCTTTCTGCTCGTCGGAAGCCAGGTACGGGTCATTGCCGGTCTGCAGCGACACTTCGTGCATCGGATAATCCCGCAACTGGGTCAGGCTCCTCCGGATCAGTTCGTATTTATCCGATGTGCCCGCACGGGGGTGGGCCATGTGCGGCGGATAGATACATTCCAAGCGGGAGACGAAACGATGGACCTGGCCGAGCCAGGCGTAGGCATCCTTTTTATGGACGGCCTGGAGTTCCAACTGGAGATTCTGGACCTGGAAATAGGCCGGTTCCCCCAGCAGGTCGCCCTGCATACGCTGCAGATAAACGAGCAGGTCGGCATAGAGCATCTCGTTGGTCTGGGCGTCCCATCCATACGGCGACTCCGCCGCCATGGGGAGGCCCCACAGCAGCAAAGTCGCGAGGATCAAGCTTTTCCATTTTTTCATAGGCCGCCGCTTTCTCAATCCGCCCAGACGAGGTTGGCGTTCTTGGTGGCGCACCAGTCACCGCCGGCGCCGGACCAGCCGGGGGCGCGCCGTGCATCGATGCAGCGGATCAGGATGGTCGCCTTTCCGCCGGAATGGCCACCGCCCGCGACGAGGTAGCCGTCGCAGAAGTTGAACACGGCCTGGTACTGGTCGATCTTGGCCGGGAGCGGGGCGATGACATCCATCTGGTTGTCACGGGACAGCCGGCAGAAGCCGACCACGCCGCCTGCACCGCCGTTGGT
>CAMIYB010000062.1 GCA_946402945.1 uncultured Bacteroidales bacterium
CGATGTTGTTGCCGGCCTGGGCCATGTTGAAGAAGGCCTGGACCATGCCGATCACCGTTCCGAGGAATCCGATCATCGGGGCGCCGCCGGCGATGGTGGCCAGCAGGGGAAGCCCCTTCTCGAGGCGGGCGACTTCGGCGTTGCCGACGTTCTCGACGGCGGTCTGGATGTCGCTGAGGGGACGGCCGATGCGCTCGATGCCTTTCTGGACGAGGCGGGCGATGGGGGAGTCGAATTTCTCGCAGAGGCTGACGGCGGATTTGATCTTGCCTTCATGGATGTAGTCGCGGATGTCTTCCATGAAATGCTTGTCGATCCGGCCGGCCTGGTGGATCAGCCACCATTTCTTGCCGAAGATGTAGAGGGCGATGATCGAGAGGATGAGCAGGACGATCATGAGCCAGCCGCCCTTTGCCGCCATGCTGATCAGGGAATAGGTCATCTCCTGCTGCTGCGGAGCCGCCTGGGTGAAGGTTTCGGCAGCCGCGCCCAGCGTATCTGCCTGTAAGAGGTTGAAAATCATAATATTAACGTACGTTTGTTTGTTTTCGTTCGGTCCGTGGCTTTCCAGCCGCGTTTTTCATTTGCATATATTACGCCAATGAACTGACAAATATACGAAAAAAAGCCGGAATAACATTGTTTTCCGGCTGATATTGTTAGTTATTTTGATTCGTTTGTTATTTTGTTATTTTGAGTCTTTGGTTTGTGTAGATTACCTGATTTAGATATAGATATTTTGTGTTTTTTAGTCAGTTTTGGAAGGGGATAAGGTATCCGTTCTGAAACCCTCCGCTTCGCTTCGTCCCTCCCAAACAAGTTTGGGCCCCTCCCTCTAATGTGCCCGAGGGTGGGCACAGGTTTCAGAACGGATACCTTATCCCCTTCCTGCCAGCAACGTTCTCACTATCAATGACCTTACCGTTAATGCCCGAGGGTGGGCACAGGTTTCAGAACGGATACCTTATCCCCTTCTATTTCAGTCTATTTTCTTACGCCGAAGCGGTAGATGCAGGTGTGGGTATAGACCTCGCCGGGACGGAGGATGACAGGGGTGAAATCCGGCTGGTTGACCGAGTCGGGGTATTTCTGCGTCTCCAGGGCAAGGGAGGAGCGGAAGCCCAGCGTGCGGCCGTTTTTCCCCGTTTCGGTGCCGCCGAAGAAGTTGCCGCTGTAGAACTGCAGGCCCGGCTGGTCGGACAGCACTTCGACGGTCCGGCCGGTCTCGGGGTCGTACACCACGCAGGCCCTGACGATGCTGCCGTCGTCGGGACGGTCGATGCACCAGTTGTGGTCATAGCCGCGGGCGTTGACCAGTTGGAGGTCGTCGCCGTCGATGCGCTCGCCGATGCGGCAGGGATCGCGGAAATCGAAGGCTGTCCCTTCGACAGCGCGGATTTCGCCGGTCGGGATGCTGAGCGAGTCGATGGGGATGAAGGCGGAGGCGGAAATGCTCATCTGATAGTCTTCCACGCTGCCGTTCCCTTCGCCCCTCAGACAGAAGAAGGAATGGTGGGAAAGATTGACGGGCGTGGCCTTGTCGGTAGTGGCGATGTATCTGACGATGAAGGCGTTATCCTTCCTGAGGCTATAGGTCATGGTGATGTCCAGATTGCCCGGATAGCCTTCCAGCCCGTCGGGATGGACCAGGTGGAGGACCAGGGCCGTATCGCAGGCCGAGACCACGTCCCAGACAAGGTTGTCCACGCCAAGGAGGCCGCCGTGGAGGGTGTTGACGCCGTTGTCATTCTTCGGGGTTTCGTAGCGGACGCCGTCCACCTCGAAGGAGGCGCCGCCGATGCGGTTGGCGACCGGTCCGACGCAGGCGCCGAAATAGCGCTCGCCCGGAGGGGTGATGTAGTCGGCGATGTTGTCGTGGCCGACCACGATGTCGGTCAGATTCCCCTTCCGGTCGGGGGTGTAGAGGGTCACCACGCGGCCGCCGAAATTGGTGGCCTGGAGGGTGATATCACCCGCCTTGAGCGTATAGAGGGCGACGGCTTTTCCGTCCAGGGTGGTCTGGAAGGCGGCGGGATCGATGCCTGGGGCGCTCTGCCGGCAGCCCGTCATGAGGGCCAGCAGTGCCAGGAAAGGGAAAAAGGAGATTTTCATATTTCGGGATAGATAACGTTGTCGAGGAAAAGGGCATGTCCCGGGACGGATTCCCCGGCGCTGCAGCGGTCGCCGCTTTCCAGCAGCGTGCTCATCCAGCCGGGGTCGTGGCGGCCGCGGCCGATGTCGATGAGCGTCCCCACGATGGCCCGCACCATGTTTCGCAGAAAGCGGTCGGCCTCGATGTGGAACACCAGATAGTCGCCCTCCCGGGCCGGGAATCCCATCATCCGCACATGATCGGGCGTATAGGGCGTCCAGACGGCTTCCCAGATCGTGCAGATGGAAGTTTTGTTGCTGCCGCCCGTCTTTTCGAAGCAACTGAAATCCCGCGTGCCCGGGAGCAGGGAGGCCGCTTCGTTCATGGCCCCGAGGTCCAGCGGGAAGCCGCATTGCCACGAAAAACGCTCAGCGAAAGGATCTTTGACGCGGTGGAGGAAATAGCGGTAACTGCGGCGCGAGGCGTCGAATCGGGCATGGAAATCCGGAGCGGCGGCGCGCACTTCGTGAATGACCACGCTATGGGGCAAAATGGCATTTAATTTGTAGATGAAACCGGCGGTTTCCAGCCCCGTCGCGACGCTGTCGAAATGGGCGCAGTAGCAGATGCCGTTGACCTCTGCATCCGTCCTTCCGGCCCCTGTGACGGCGATTTCCTCCCGGAGGAGGGTGGACAGGGCCTGCTGGAGACAAGCCTGCACGGAGGGCGCGTTGGGCTGGATCTGCCAGCCGCTGAACGGCGCTCCGTCGTAGGACAATGTGATTCTATATCGCATGATTGGACAAATATAATACTTTTTATGGAGAGTGTAAACATCAAAGAACTCAATGACCGCATTCAGCAGGAAAGCGCCTTCGTGGACATGCTTTCCCTGGAGATGGGCAAGGTAATCGTGGGCCAGAAACAGTTGGTCGAGAATCTGATGATCGGACTGCTCAGCGGCGGACACATCCTGCTGGAAGGTGTCCCGGGCCTGGCCAAGACTTTGGCGATCAATACGCTGGCCCAGGCCGTCGATGCCAGTTTCAGCCGTATCCAGTTTACCCCTGACCTCCTCCCGGCCGATTTGACCGGCACCCTGATCTATTCCCAGAAGGACGGGCGTTTCGAGGTCCACAAGGGCCCGGTCTTCGCCCATTTCGTCCTGGCGGATGAAATCAACCGAAGCCCGGCCAAGGTCCAGTCGGCCCTGCTCGAGGCCATGCAGGAGCACCAGGTGACCATCGGCGAGGAGACCTTCCCCCTCCCGGATCCCTTCCTGGTCATGGCGACGCAGAACCCGATCGAACAGGAGGGTACCTACCCGCTGCCGGAAGCCCAGGTGGACCGTTTCATGCTGAAAGTCATCGTGGGGTATCCGAAGAAGGACGAGGAGCGCCAGATCATCCGGCTCAACAACGCCGGCTCCTTCCCCAAGGTCAATCCCGTGGTCAAGCCCGAAGATATCGTCCGTGCCCGCAGCGTCGTGCGCGACGTCTATATGGACGAGAAGATCGAACGCTATATCGTGGACATCGTCTATGCCACCCGTACGCCGGCCGAATATGGCCTGAAAAATCTTGAGGGCCTGATTTCCTTCGGCGGATCCCCGCGTGCGAGCATCTCCCTCGCCCTGGCTTCCAAGGCTTTCGCCTTCATCAAGCGCCGCGGTTATGTGATTCCCGAAGACGTGCGTGCCGTCTGCAACGAAGTGCTGCGCCACCGTATCGGACTGACCTATGAGGCCGAGGCCGAAAACGTCACGCCCGAAGAGATTATCTCCCGCGTCCTGAACGCCGTGATCGTGCCGTAATGCCCCGGGAAGAAAGCCATAGCGGCGCGACCGAACTGCTGCGCAAGGTCCGGAAAATCGAGATCCGGACGCGGGCGCTCTCCCACCAGGTCTTCGCCGGCCAGTACCATTCCGCCTTCAAGGGGCGGGGCATGGCCTTCAGCGAGGTGCGCGAATACCAGTACGGCGACGATGTCCGCAGCATGGACTGGAACGTCACGGCCCGCCTCGGTTCCCCTTATGTAAAGGTGTTCGAGGAGGAGCGTGAACTGACGGTCATGCTGCTGGTCGATGTGAGCCGTTCGGGCCTTTTCGGCACCGTCGGGCGCAGCAAACGCGACCTTCTGGCCGAAATCGCCGCCGTCCTGTCCTTCTCGGCCATCATCAACAACGACAAGGTGGGGGCGCTGCTGTTCAGCGACAAGGTGGAACTCTTCATCCCGCCGGGAAAGGGGAGGACGCATCTGCTGCACATCCTGCGCCAGGTGCTGGATTTCCGTCCCGCTTCCGACGGGACGGATATCGGCGGGGCGCTCCGCTTCCTGTCGGGGGCGATGAAGAAGAAATGTACGGTCTTCCTCCTGTCGGATATGCTCGATGTGGATGCGGAAGGCGCTCCCCGTTACGAAGATGCCATCAAAGTGGTGGCCGGCCGGCACGACCTCTCCGTCATCCGGGTCTATGACCCCCGTGAGCGGACGATTCCTGACCTGGGCCTGGTGCCGGTCAAGGATTCCGAGAGCGGCCGGGTGGCCTGGGTCAACACCGGGAGCCGGCGGATGCGCCAGGCCTATTCCGCCTGGGCGCAGGCGGCCGACGATTTTCGCCGGACGCTTCTTCGCCGCCACCGGATCGACAGCGTGGACATCGCCACGGACGAAGATTACGTCAAAGCCCTGATGGGCTTATTCCAGAAGAGATGAAGAAATTGATTGTCATAGGCTTGTGCTGGGCGTTGGGCGCCGGGCTTCTCCGGGCGGAGGAGGCGGATTCCCTGTCGGCCGGCCGGCTTATCGCCATGGAAGGCTCCTTCCTGGAGCAACTTCAGCCGCGCGACTCCGTGCTGATCGGCGACCAGTTGCGTTACGGCGTCCGCCTCGGGATGCTGCCCGAGGGGGCGGACTTCGCCCTCCCGGACTATTCCAAGGGCGGTCTTCCCGAAGAAGTGGTGCTGGTGCGCGGCTGGCAGGTGGATACCCTTCGCAGGAAGGGGCAGGATCCGCAGTTGGAAGCATCCGTGGTCCTTACGTCCTTTGACGACGGCATCTATCAGTTGCCGGAAATCGCTCTGCTCTGCCGCAGGGATGCCGTGACGGATACCCTGGTCTTCGACCCGCAGTACCTGTCCGTCCATACCCTTCCCGTGGATCCGGAAACCTATGAGCCCCACGATATCCGGCCCCAGATCCCGTATCCGCTGACTTTCCGGGAACTGCTGCCGTATCTGGGCGGGGCCCTGCTGCTGGCCGGCCTGATTGTGCTGGCGGTGTTCCTGCTGCGGAAGTTCCGCCGGAAACGGGAGGAAGAAGCCTTCCGCGAGCCGGCCCATATCACGGCCCTGCGCAAACTCGACCGGTACCGGGGCAACAAGTACTGGGCGCCCGAGCAGCAGAAAGCCTTCTATTCCGGGGTGACGGATGCCCTGCGGGAATACATGGCCGCCCGCTACGGGGTGGGAGCCATGGAGATGACCACGGCCGAGATTTTCCGCGACCTGCGGGATACCGATGTGCCGAAAGACCTATACGACAGCATGAAAGAGCTGTTCGAGCGTTCCGATTTCGTGAAATTCGCCAAGATGACGGTCCCGGACGAGGACAATGCCAAGGTGCTCCCGGCGGCCGTGCGTTTCGTGACGGAGACCTACCAGGCGGAAGTGGAGGAAGAGAACCAATAAAGCGGCGCCTATGTTCTTCGAATATCCGAAATTGCTTTTCCTGCTTGCGGTACCGCTCCTGCTGATACTGCACTACCTTTATCTGGAGTGGAAGCGGCGCAATCCGCATCTGCGGGTTTCCAGCGCGGCACCCTGGACCGCCGGCGGCGGCAGTGTCCTGGCCTGGCTGCGCCATGTTCCTTTCCTGCTGCGCATCGCCGCCCTGGTCCTGATCGTTATCTGCATCGCGCGTCCGCGTTCCTCGACCCAGATGGAACGTGTCGATACCGAAGGCATCGACATCGTGCTTGCCATGGACGTGTCCACCAGTATGCTGGCCCGGGATTTCAAACCCGACCGCATCAGCGCGGCGAAGGACATCGCCATCGAGTTCATCGCCCAGCGGCCGACCGACCGCATGGGCATCGTGGTTTTCGCCGGGGAAAGTTACACCCAGTGTCCGCTGACCACCGACAGGGCCACCCTCATCAATCTGATGAAAGAGGTGCAGACAGGGCTGATCGAGGACGGAACGGCCATCGGCAACGGCTTGGCGACCGCGGTGGCGCGGATGAAGGATTCCGACGCCAAGAGCCGGGTCATCATCCTGCTGACCGACGGTGTCAACAACCGTGGCGAGATCGCCCCGGAGATGGCCGCAGAGATCGCCAAAACCTACGGCATCCGGGTATATACCATCGGCGTGGGCGCCAACGGGACGGCCCCGTACCCGGTCGTGACGCCCTTCGGCGTACAGATGCAGGATGTCCAGGTGGAGATCGACGAGCCCCTGCTCCGCAGCATCGCCGAGAAGACGGAGGGGCGCTATTTCCGTGCGACGGACAATACCAAACTGGCCGAGATCTACGCCGAAATCGGCAAGATGGAGAAGACGCGCACCACCGTGGACAGTTTCCCGGTATATAAGGAATTGTACGGACGCTATGCCCTCGCAGCCCTGCTGCTGCTCCTGCTGGAGGTCCTGGCCCGTCTGCTGTTAAGGAGGTTGCTATGACGTATCAGTTTGCCCAATACCAATATCTGTGGCTCCTGCTGCTCGTGCCCCTGTTCCTTCTCGGGTACGGGCTCTGGCGCTCGATGCGCCGCCGCCGGCTTTCCCGGCTCGGCCAGGAGGAACTGGTGCGCGCGCTGATGCCCTCCTGGTCCGGTTCGAAGGGCTGGGTGCGGGCTGTCCTCTTCAGCCTGGCGACGGGCTTCCTTGTCATCGGCCTGGCCCGGCCCCAGATCGGCGCCAAACTCAGCGAGCACAAGACCCGGGGCGCCGAGGTCATGATTGTTCTGGACGTGTCCAATTCCATGCTGGCGGAGGATTATTCGCCCAACCGGCTGGAACGGGCCAAACTGGCTATTTCCCGCATCGTGGACCGCTTGCAGGAAGACCGTATCGGCCTGATTGTCTTTGCCGGGACGCCCTTCGTCCAGTTGCCGATCACTACCGACTATGTGTCGGCCAAGATGTTCCTGGGCAGCATTTCCACCGAGTCGGTCCCGGTCCAGGGAACGGCCATCGGCGATGCCATCCTGACGGCTGTCCGCGGTTTCAGCGCCGACAGCGAGAAGTCCCGTGCCATCATTGTGATCACCGACGGCGAGAACCATGAGGACGACCCTGTCGAGGCCGCCCGCCAGGCCGCCGAAATGGGCATCAAGGTCTATGTCATCGGGGTGGGGTCCGCCCAGGGACAGCCGATCCCCATGGGGGGCGACCTGCTCAAGGACAAGGATGGCTCCATCGTTGTCACGCGTCTGGAAGAGGAGACCCTGCGGGCCATCGCACAGGCCGGCGGCGGGGCTTATGTCCATGCCGGTAACGAAGAGTTCGGCCTCAATCCCATCATCGAGGATATCCGCAAGATGGAGGCCGAGGAATTCAATTCCGTCGTTTTCGAAGAATACAACGAGCAGTATATGTATTTCCTGGGTATCGCGCTGCTGCTCTTCGCCCTGGAAATGCTTCTGGGCGCCCGTAAATCCCAATTCCGTTTGTTTGAAAGATGAAAGTCCTGTTCCGATATCTTCCCGCCCTGGTGTCTTTGCTGATACCGCTCCTGTCCGCGGCCCAGACCGACCGCGCCGAGGTGCGCCGGGGCAACCGGCAGTTCCGCCGCGGCGACTACAAGGAGGCGGACATCAGTTACCGCAAGGCCCTGGTCAAGGATTCCACGTCCTTTGTCGCCGGCTACAACCTGGCCAATACGCTCTACAAGCAGGAGAGTTTCCAGGAAGCGGCTCTGCAGTACCAGAAGTTCCAGAAGAGTGCCCCCTCGTCCGGCCATGCGTCCGATTATGCCTTCAACGTGGGCGACTGCGCCATCCGACTTCAGGACTGGAATACGGCCGAGAAGGCCTTTATCAGCGTGCTGCTGGAACATCCTGATGACATGGAGGCGAAGGAGAACCTGGCCTATGTCAAATTGAAGAAACAGCAGCAGGAGCAGCAGAATCAGGACCAGAATCAGGACCAGAACCAGGACCAGAATCAGGACCAGAATCAGGA
>CAMIYB010000063.1 GCA_946402945.1 uncultured Bacteroidales bacterium
CCTTCTCGCGGCGGATATGCTGCTCGCGGGCCTGGAGGGTCAGCACGAAGCAGCGCTTGCCCTCCGCGTCCACCGTCTGGCCGACGATGCGGCCGGGCATCTTGCGGACATAATCCATGCGGCAGGCCATGAAACCCACGTAGGGGCCGCCCCAGCAGAGGGGGATGCCCAGCGACTGCCCGTCGCCCACCGCAATGTCGGCCCCCCACTCGCCCGGAGTCTTGACGACGGCCAGGGCGGAAGGGTCGCAGTATTCGATCAGCACGGCGCCGGCGGCATGGACCGCATCGGCAAAGCCGGTCAGGTCTTCGATGATACCGAAACGGTTGATGGAAGGGACAATCACCCCGGCGACGTCACCGGCCGCAAGCGCATCCTGCAGGGCTTCCGGCGAAGTCTGGCCGTCCCGGGCTTCGAGATAGCCCAGCGGCACGCCGTGGAAACGCGCATAGGTCTCCACGACCGCGACGACCTGCGGCAGGAGGGTCCGGGACAGAAGCACGCGGCTCTTCTTCCGGGTGCAGGCCAGGGCCATCTTCATGGCCTCGGCGGCCGCCGTCGGTCCGTCGTACAGGGACGCATTGCTCACATCCAGGCCCGTAAGGGTGCAGATCATCGTCTGGTATTCGAAGATGTAGCGGAGGGTTCCCTGGGAAATCTCGGCCTGATAGGGCGTATAGGCCGTCAGGAACTCCGAACGGGAGGTGATGTAGGGAACGACGGAGGGGGTGTAATGGTCATAGGCCCCGGCGCCGGCGAAGACCTTCAGCCGGGCGTTCCGGCTGTCCAGATCCTCGAAGAAGGCGCGGACTTCCACCTCCGACAGGGCGTCGGGCAAGTCGTAATCCGGGCCGTGGAGGAACTTCTCCGGAACATCCGAATAAAGCCCGTCCAGAGACGCCACACCGATACGGTCGAGCATCATCCGAACGTCCGCATCGGTGTGAGGGAAATATTTGAAATATCCCATAATTACTTCTCGATAAGCGCTTTATAAGCCGCTGCATCAAGCAATCCTTCAACTTTCGCGGGATTGCCGACCTTGACCTTGACAAGCCAGGCGGCGAAGGCGTCTTCATTGATTTTTTCCGGGGCGTCCACCACCTCCTCGTTGACCTCGACCACGACACCGGTCACCGGGCTGTACAGTTCGCTGGAAGCCTTGACGCTCTCCAGGGCGCCGAACTCCTCGCCCGCCTCCACGTCGTCGTCCACCTCGGGCAGATCGACATAGGTGATATCGCCCATTTCCGCCTGTGCGAAATCCGAAACGCCGATGGTGGCGATGTCGCCTTCGAGACGGACCCACTCGTGGGATTCAGCATAAAGCAAGCCTTCAAGTATTTTTGCCATAGTTATTGAGTTTTAATGGTTTATTTCTTATAATTCGTCTGATAAAAACGCTTCTTGACCACCTTGCCCGGGAACACTTTCTTCCGGATGCGGACACACAGGGGCGTGTCCAGCGCGGCATAGGCCGAACGGACCAGCGCGAAGCAAAGGCTACGGTCCAGGGAGATGGAATGATAGCCCGTGGTCACCACGCCCACCGGGTCGCCCTCCGGCGTCTCCACCGGATAGCCGGCCCGCGGAATAGCTTTGTCGAAAATCTCGATTCCGACCAGTTTCCGGGCCGTTCCGACGGCTTTCTGGGCCGCCAGGGCATCCCGGCCGATAAATTCCTTATCCAACTTGCAGAACATGCCCAGGCCTGCCTCTATGGGGCTGATTTCTGCCGAGAGCTCATCCCCGTAGAGCGGGAGGCCCGCCTCGAAACGGAGCGTATCGCGGCATCCGAGCCCGCAGGGGGCCACGCCGGCGGCCAGGAGCCGGTCCCAATAGCCGGCGATCGCCTCGGGGGCGGCGTAAATCTCGAAGCCGTCCTCCCCCGTGTAGCCGGTCCGGCTGACAATCAGGCCGTCCTCCGCATAGAAAGTATAGAAGGACAGCGCCGGCGCCTTTTCCATGCCCAGCACCGCCACGATGGCCTTTTCCGCTTCCGGTCCCTGGAGGGCGAGTTGTCCCCAGCGTTCCGACTGGTTATCGACCTTTACATCGAAGCCGGCCGCCTGCTCCTGCATCCAGGCCACGTCCTTGTCCACGTTGGAAGCATTGACTACCAGCAGGTAGCATCCTTCCATCCGGTACACCAGCAGGTCGTCCACCACCCCGCCGTCGGGGTACAGCATCATCCCGTAAAGGGTCATGCCGGGCTGCAGGCCGCGCACCTCGTTGGTGAAGATATGCTCCACATAGGCCTCCGCGTCCGGGCCGCTGACAAAAACTTCCCCCATGTGCGAGACATCGAAGACGCCGCATTTCCCGCGGACCGCCTCATGCTCCTGCACGATGGAGGAATACTGGATCGGCATCATGTAGCCGGCAAAAGGACTCATTTTGGCCCCCAGGGCCACGTGTTTGTCGTACAGACAGGTTTTTTTAAGATTTTCTTCCATGCTTTCTTTTTATTTCTCGATCCGCCAGTCGCGGAGAGAGTAACTCGCCTCCACCGTCTCCTGGACGCTGTCGTCCAGATTGTAGAACAGGTCCATCCCCAACTTCTTCTCCAAGTCATTGACCGACAGGGCATAATCCCGCAAAGGCCGGGTGCCGGCCTCGTTGGGGAAGGTGAAGCCGATGGCCGTGTAGGTGCCGTCTTTCTTCCGGGCCAGCAGGGCCTTGAAGAAGCCGTCCGGGATGAGGACTTTATTGCTGCCGATGGTGCCGCGTCCGCGGTCCACGACGGGGCCGCAGACCACCCAGACCTTCTTGTAGTAACGCGCCTCGTAACGGACCTGCTTTTCCAGGTCGTTCCAGACGCCGGCGTTCAGATTGTGGTTCTGGGGACAGACATTCGTCAGGTAATAGCACTCCTTCATGGCCTGGGAGCTCCATTTCATGTCGCCGGAAGGCGCCATGTGACCGCGGTCCCAACCCGAGCCCACATAGTCCTTGTCATAGGCCTGACGGCCCTTCACAAGGGGGTCCGGCCCGAATTTCTCCTGCCGCTCCAGGTTGCCGTACAACTCGGAATCCTGGAGTTCGTAGGCCACCCAGTTGGGAATGCGGTATTTCGAATTGTAGGAGACCGTATAAGCCATGTGCTCGACGAGGACGCTCTCGCTCCCGTCCAGGGAATACGGGATTTCGAGGCCGCGGAGTTGCCTGGAAACCGGATCGGCCGCCGTTTCCATCTTCTCCTCCCCCTTCTCCAGGAACAGGGATTTCTCCCCCGTGACGGAGGAACCGCCGTTCAGGCCGAAATAGGTCCCGGCAAGCGCGATGAGAATGAAGACGACGCCCGACAGCGTCCCGGTTTTCTTTTTATCCATAGTTCCTACAAAGATAATCTTATTTTGGACAAAAGCAGTCGGTTCAGGCGGATATTTGTGCTTGCATTGTGCAAAAAATCCCTTTCCGTGCCGCCCTTGCAGGCGGGAATCTCGCCGCACACGTCCGCGCCCATCAGCGGACGGCTGTCGGCGAGGGCCTCGACGAAGGCCTCCAGCGCCGGCAGGGTCATCGTGCCCTGATCCCAGTCCGTCCGGGCGAAATCGGGATGGAGGACATCCTTGTCGATGGAAAGGTAGATGGGAAGATGGTCCCGCAGCAGGCGGGGCAACACCTCGGGCGCAGGCAAAGCCGTCCGGTCAACCACCGTCACGCGGCCGCCGGAGCGGTCGCATTCCGCGGCGAGTTCCGGCGCGACGCCCACAAGCAGCACATGATGAAGGAAGGGATTGCGCCGGAGGGCGGAGCGGACCCAGCCGCCGCAACTGAGAATGTCGCCGAAGGCCGGCTCCTGCATGTCGGTATGGTGATCGAAAACGACCAGGTCGAAAGGCTCGGCGATACGGTCCGTGGTCAGGCGGGAAAGGTAATGGTAATCGCCGCTGTCCAGCCAGTGGACCGTGTCGGTCGGGACCTCCCGGAGCAGGGTCGCAAGCACCTCCTCCGCCTCGGGGTCGCAATAGCAGGAAGTCCCCTCGATGGCGGAGCAGTCCACCCGGTCTCCGCCGAGGAGACCGGCGAGATTTTCGGCCCGATAGACGCCCGAAAAATCGAAAAGAATCGGCTTGTTACCCATATTTTGCTCCTCTTGTTTACAAAGATACACTTTCTCGCGGGGATTTCAAAGAGTCTTTTATAAAATGCTGAAAACTAATAAGGGAAACACATTTGTTTTAAATGATAACATTTTTGTTAACCCCGATTTCGGGGCAAAAAAGACGGCCGCCCGGGCAGGACGGCCGTCAAAAATCACCTCTTTGTATTAGTAGGAGACAGCGGGGGCCAGCTGCTTGGCGCAGTCGATCATGCGCTGCAGTTCAACGACGGTGGGAACACGCTTTGTGCGATGCTCTTTCTCGTTGACCTCGATCATCTTCTTCTCGAGGTTGGCGGCGTTGCGGGTGGCGAACTCCTTCACGGTGTCGACACCGGCGGCCTCGAGCAGTTCGGAGAACTGAGGGCCGACGCCCTTCACGCGGAACAGGTCGGCGTGGTTGACCCAAGTCAGCACGAGGTCGTGGCGGATGCCGGTAGCATCCTCGATGGCCTTGCGGCCCTTGGCGTCAGCGCCTTTCTCCAGCAACTGGGCGACCGTCTCGATACCGATGCCGATGAGTTTCTCTGCATACACAGGACCGATGCCCTGAATGTCAATGATTTTGTAAGCCATAGTGTAATTGATTAAAGGGTTTGGTTTCGTATCATGGAGGTTTCCCCCGACCTCAAATATACGGTTTTTTTGTCAGAAGCCAAGCAATTTCCAATAAAAATAACTAATTTTGAAGTGTTTAATTCCGCTTGCGTTATGGAAAAGAATCTGAGCACCCTCTCTTCCCTGGACAGCATTCCCCTCTCCCTGCTGGTCGTCGAACCGGACGGGATTCCGGTTAAGGGCGTCCTCCAACTGGTACATGGGATGGCCGAGCACAAAGAGCGTTATCTGCCGATGATGCGCTTTCTCGCCGGCAAAGGCTACGTGTGCGTGATCCACGACAACCGCGGCCATGGCGCTTCCCTCAAATCCCCCGCCGACCTGGGTTTCATGTACGAAGCCCGCGAAGAAGGGCTGGTCCAGGACGCATACGACGTAAGCCTCTGGATCATCGGCCATTACCACAACATGCCTCTCTTCCTGTTCGGCCATAGCATGGGCTCGATGATCGTCCGCGCCTACTGTCGCAAGCACGACGACGACATCGACGGCCTCATCGTCTGCGGAAGCCCGAGTTACGTGGCCGCCGCCGGCGCCGGAAAGACGCTTTGCAAGACCATCGCCAGCCTCAGCGGCGGCAGCATGGACAAGCCCGGCAGGGGTTGGCGCAAAATCTCCCCCATCCTGACCAGCCTTGCCACGGGCACCTTCAACAAGTCCTTCAAGGACGAAGGCTCCCCCAACGCCTGGATCTGTTCGGACCCCAAGGTGGTCGAGGCCTACGATGCCGACCCGCTGTGCGGCTTCCCCTTCACGGCCAACGGCTACTACAGCCTGTTCGCCCTGATGCAGGAGTGCTATGCGGAAAGCGGCTGGGACCTTCTCCACCGCAGTCTGCCGGTCCATTTCCTGTCCGGCGCCCTGGACCCATGCCGCATCAGCGACGAGGCCTACCGCGCAGCCGTCGCCCACATGAAGAAAGTCGGCTATGAGGAAGTGACCCAGAAGACCTATCCGGGCGTCCGCCACGAAATCCACAACGACAAATCCAAGGACGTCGTCTGGACAGACATCGCCCGGCTGCTGGACTACTGGCTGGACCGCCTGTAATCAAAGGGGATCCACATCGATGGCGACATGGCCCGACCAGGCCTTCTCGCGTTCGAAAGTATTGATTAAGGTAAGAATCTGTTCTTTATTATGGGACAGATTCTTATCTCTTTTTAGAACAATGCGGATATGCCGGATATGGCGGTCGGCGACCCTGTCCATGGCCGGCTTGTACGGCCCGGTCAGCGACACCCGGGCGGAAGGGTCCGCAAGGAGGCTCGGGCGGATTCCGAAGGCGGTGCACAGGTGCAGGGCCAGGGCCGAGGCGAGGTGGTCGAGCCGGGCCTCGCTGGTGTCTTTGAGAATCAGGGTGACCAGACGTGAAAACGGCGGATAGCCGAACTGGCTCCGTTCCTCCAGGAATTGGTCCGGAGAAGGGTCCTCCCCCCGGAAACGGGCATAGACCGGGTGGGACGGACGGGCCGTCTGGATTACGAAAAGCCCCTTCTTCCCCCGACGCCCGCAACGGCCCCGGAACTGTTCCAGCAACTGGACAGCCCGTTCGTCCGCCCGGAAATCCTGCTGCCCGAGCAGGGTGTCGGCGGCCAGGATGGCGACAAGCGTAAGTCCCTCGAAATCAAATCCTTTCGACACCATCTGCGTGCCCACCAGAATGCGGGTCCGCCCTTCGGAAAAAGAGCGGATCAGCGCCGCGACCTGCGCGGGGGGCGTATCGCTGTCCAGGCGCCCTACCCCCGCCTCCGGGAACAGGGCCGCCACCTCCTCCTCTATCCGCTGCGTTCCCGCCCCAAGGGGCTGCAAGGCCCCTCCGCACTTCCCGCAGGTCCCCGTAAAGGGTGCGCTGAATCCGCAATAGTGGCAGACCATGCGGCCGGCGGACTTGTGGTAACTCAGGGCGACGTTGCAATGCGGACAGTGCGGGATGTCCCCGCAGGCCTCACACTGGACCATCGGCGCATAAGAACGGCGTCCGCGCAGCAGAATGACCTGTTCACCGGCATCGAGTGTCTCCCGGATATGGGCGATCAACCTGCGCGAAAGACTGCCCACCATCCCGCGCTTGCGGCGCTCCGCGATGGTATCGATGATCTCCACGTCCGCCTCGCCGCCTTCATAGTAGCGCTCCCGCAGGAAAACCTGCGCAAACAGGCCCGTACGGCAATTGTACAGCGATTCCATGGACGGCGTCGCCGAGCCGAGGACCGTCCTGGCGCCATGGATGGACGCCAGCATGACGGCCGTGTCCCGCCCCTGGTAGCGCGGCGCCGGCGAATCCTGCTTATAGGAAGCGTCGTGCTCCTCGTCCACGATGACGAGTCCCAGGTTGCGATGGGGCAGGAACAGCGCCGAACGGGTGCCGAGGACCACGTACGGTCCCTTACTCAGGGCCTGGGCGACATCGCGCCGGTGGGCTTCGGTCTCCCCGGAATGGAAGGTCAGCAGGGTCTCGCCCAGGTGGGCGCGGAGGCGGTCCTCCAGTTGCCGGCTCAAGGCGATCTCCGGCACCAGATACAGCACGCTTTTCCCTTGCTGCAACTGCTCACGGGCCAGGGCCAAATACACTTCCGTCTTACCGGAACCAGTGATTCCATTGAGGAGAACTACCTTCTTGGATAGCAGATATTTATCGATTTCGTTTTTAGCGATTTGCTGCGCGGGGCTGAGGCGGGTTTCCAACCTTTTCCCGGCCGCCGGGGCATCCGGCTCGGCCGCGGCCTGGGAAAGCCGCTCCAGTTCCGCGTCAATGGCGGCGATGGCGGCTTCATACTCCGCCCGCTTCTCCGCCTTCCGCGCCTTGTCGCGCAAAACCTCCTTCGCCGCCCGGCGCTCCCGGAGCCTTTCCATCTTCGCCTCACGTTTTCGCAAGGCCTCCTCCAGGCGGGCCTCCCGGCGCTGTTGCGTACGCAGGGCCGACTCCTCCTTCTCGATGCGGAGCACGGGATACGCGGCCTTATACACCTCGCCGAGCGTACAGAGATAGTACGAAGCCACGAAATCCCACAGCCGCAACTCCCCTTCCGTCACCGGCGACAGGGCCTCGACCGAAAGGATGGGCAGGATCCTCGCCACATCCGTCTCAGGCCGCACGCCGACCTCCCGGACCACGCCCACATACTCCTTGCCGGAAAAACGCACGCGCACCCGCATTCCCCTTTCCACCGGCACCGTGGCATAGTAATACGGCGTCCAGGACAGCCGCAGCGGCAAAATGACCGATATGAATTGCTTCGCATCCATCTCGCAAGCGAAGTTACGCAGAATTCCCGAGATAACACGATGCCATTGCAGGTATTTTTTCGCGCCATCCCAAAAAAATCCTCGATTTTCTTTGTAAGAAACAAAAAAAAACCTACCTTTGCACTCCCAAACACGATGGTGCTGTAGCTCAGATGGTAGAGCAATGGACTGAAAATCCATGTGTCGG
>CAMIYB010000064.1 GCA_946402945.1 uncultured Bacteroidales bacterium
CAGCACCGTTCTTGATCACGGCCTCCGTCTTGTCGGAGAAGATGATCTTGTAACCATCCGAGAGTTTCTCGACACTTGCAACGGTGACCTCCTTTTCCAACGCCTCGACAGCAGTCTTGAGACCGGAAGCGTTGGTGTTCAGTTCCGTCACCTTTGCCTCAATGGCTTTAATCCGCCCCTCGATATCGTTGAGGCGCTGCTCCAACGGGGACAGATCGACATTTGCACAACCGGTCAGCACGAGGGCTGCCGCTGCGGCAAAAGAAAAAAGAAACTTTTTCATGATTGTTGGTTTTGATGTTTATAGTGTAAATGTGTTGTGTTTCTGCTCGTTTTGCGTTCATCCCGTCATGCAAATATAAATAGATTCTTCGGTTTTTCTCCTATCTTTGCAAGAAAATTATGCACCGATGAAATTTATTTCATGGAATGTCAACGGACTGCGCGCCGTGTGCGGCAAAGGATTTGCCGATATATTCAAAAATCTGGACGCCGATTTCGTCTGCCTCCAGGAGACCAAACTGCAGGAAGGACAGATCGATCTTTCCTTCGAAGGATACCGTTCCTGGTGGAATTACGCCGAGAAAAAGGGCTATTCCGGAACAGCCGTTTTCTCCCGACAGGAGCCTCTGTCGGTCACCCTCGGGATGGGGGTCGGGGAGCATGACCATGAGGGACGTATCGTAACCCTGGAGATGCCGGATTATTTCCTGGTCTGCGTGTACGTCCCGAACTCCCAGGACGGGCTCCGCCGGCTGGAATACCGCATGCGCTGGGAAGATGATTTCCGCGCCTGGGTGCTCGGCCTTCGGGCGCGGGGAAAGGGCGTGGTAATCTGTGGCGACCTGAACGTCGCCCATCGGGAAATCGACCTCAAGAACCCCTCCACCAACCATTTCAACGCCGGTTTCACCGACGAGGAGCGCGGCCGCTTCGGGCAGTTGCTCCAGGCCGGGTTCGTGGACTCGTGGCGCAGCCTCCATCCCGACGAGGTGAAATATTCCTGGTGGTCCTACCGGGGTCGTGCGCGGGAAAACAACGCCGGGTGGCGCATCGACTATTTCCTCGTTTCGGAAGATCTCGCCCCGCGCATCGTCTCGGCCGATATCCACAACGAGGTGTTCGGTTCGGACCACTGCCCCGTCGAACTAATTCTCCGATAATTATATAAGGGGAATCTGTAGCGGCGGATAAGCCACCTCGTTTTTGGAACGTGGCCGCCCGTGGCCTATGAACGGGAGGGGCCCAAACTTGTTTGGGAGGGACGGAGCGAAGCGGAGGTGGAAAAAACGAAGTGGCTTATCCGCCAGTAATTATCCTAATTAAATAAAGGAGAGATTAATTCTCTGAAGTAGAGAAAGTTTCGATCAGATAGGAGGTGCCGCCGCAGAGAATCTGGACGAGGGTCTGGGATTCGTGGGCGAGGGTCGCGAAGACCAGCCCCAACTCGGCCGGAACCCCGTACATGGTCTGGAGCGTAAGCATCAGCAGATAGTGGTAGGCGCCGAAACCGCCGGGGACGGGAACGAGCGAACTGACCGCCCCGACCATCATCAGGAAAAACCCGTCCACGGGCGTCAGGCTGTCCAGCGCGGGAATCGCCCAGATCGTCCCCTGTACCGCCATCCAATAGCACAGCCACACCAGGACCGTATAGACCAGGAAAAGCCATCCGCGCCGCATCTGCAGGCAGGACTGCAGGCCGCTGCCGATGCCGCGGAAAAAGCCCCAGACCTTGCCGAAGAAGGGATTCCGCTCCCGCAGACGCCACAGCAGCCAGAGGAAGAGGACGGCCGCCAGCGCGACGCCCGGCAGGATCCACAGCACGCCCAGACGGGCCGAGGCCGGGCCCAGGACCTTCTCCAGGAAAAAGGAGCCGAAACGCTGCCAGAGCAGGGCCAGGAAGGCCAGCAGAAGCAATGCGATAAAAACGGTATCCCACAGACGGTCCACCAGCACCGTCCCGAAGACCTTGTCGAAAGAAGCCTTCTTCCGTCCCTTTTCGTCCGGGGCGGAATGGCGGGTGATGTAACCGCAGCGGACCACCTCCCCCACACGCGGCAGTACCAGATTGACCAGCATGCAGATATTGCCGGCATGGATGCAGTCCCGAGCCCGGAGCGACGGGTCGATGGGCAGCAGGAGCATGCGCCAGCGGAAGCCGCGCAGCAACAGCGGCAGGGCCCCGAACAGCATCGAAAGGAGGACAAACTCCCAGCGGCAGGAACGCAGACCTTCCAGAAAATCCGACCAGCCGATCCCGCGGAAGCACCACCACAACAGGGCTGCGGCCAATCCAAGGGACAGGGCGGTCTTCAGAATCCGGGTGCTTTTCTTCTCCATACAGATGCAAAAATACGTCAATTCCCCCGAATTACCGATTATTTTGCGTATTTTTGTAGGTCTATTCAAGAAAAACGCTATGAAATCGATCCTCGGCATCGGGAACGCCCTGACGGACATCCTGGCCGTCCTCCCGGACGAATCGCTCCTGCACAGGTTCCATCTCCCCCTCGGGAGCATGCAGCATGTGGACATGGAAACCGGCGACCGCATCTGGGAAGCCCTCAAGGGCTACGGCGTCAAGTATGTTCCGGGCGGCAGCGCGGCCAACACCATCACCTGCGCGGCCATCTTCGGCATGGAAGCCGGCTTCCTCGGCAAGATCGGCAACGACGACCTGGGCAACCTCTTCAAGAGCACGATGGAGCAGTACGGTGTCCGCACCCAGATGCTCTACAGCACCAAATCCAGCGGCCGCTGCATGGTGTTCATCACCGGAGCCAACGCCGAGCGCACCTTCGCCGACTACATGGGGGCCACCCTCGAACTCGGCCCGGACGACCTGTGCCCGGAATATTTCGAGGGCTACGACTATTTCCATATCGAGGGTTACCTGGTCCAGAACCAGGACCTGATCTCCAAGGCCGCCCGCCTGGCCAAGGCCGCCGGCTGCACGATTTCCATCGACATGGCCTCCTACAACGTGGTGGAGTCCAACGATGCCTTCTTCCACAACCTGGTAGAAAACTACGTCGATATCGTCTTCGCCAACGAGTCCGAAGCCAAGGCCTACACCAAACTGGAGCCGCGAAAGGCGATCGACGCCCTCGCCCAGCAGTGCGACATCGCCGTGGTGAAGGTCGGCAAGCAGGGCTCCATGGTCCGCCAGGGCGACGAATATCATTTCATCGAGCCGTGGCCCGCCACGCCGATCGACGCCACCGGCGCCGGAGACACCTACGCCGCCGGTTTCCTCTATGCACATTCCCTCGGCATGCCGTTGCGCGTATGCGGTGAAATCGGATCCATCATCGCCGCGAAGGTGGTGGAAGTCATCGGAACCAAGATCGATATTCCGCGCTGGCGCGATGCCAAACAGGAAATCCGCGACCTGATCGCGGCCAATCAGAAGGGATGATGCTGCTGGACGCCATACTGGACTGCTTCCGCCGCCGCGCGCTGAAGAAATACGCCAGCGACAGGCCCACCGCCATCATGCCGGTGCGCGACGTCCGTACGGCCATCGCCTTCATCGATGTGGAAGACCCCTCCTTCGACGCCTGCAAGGCGGCCCTGCAGGCCTTCTTCCGGGAAAACGGCATCAAGGGAGACATCTTCTTCTTCGATTTCCGCAAGATCGGAAAGGAGGAGCGGCTCATCACCAGCATCCAGACAACCATCCTGCGGCGCGACCTCAACTTCTTCGGCAAACCCCGTCAGGAAAAGGTCAATCTCCTGCTCGGGACGGACGCGGACCTGTTCATCTCCCTGATCCGGGGGACGGATTTCCCCATCGAGTTCATGGCCAAATGTTCCCGCGCCCGCTTCAAGATCGGCCGGCAGCAACTGCCGGGCGACACCTTCGACATGGTGGTCTCGGAACCCGCCGACAAGGTGTTTTCGCAGGAGGAAGTCTTTGCGGGGGTCCGCAACTATCTGAAACACATCGGACAATAAGCCGCAGGCACGGCTCCGGACGGGCCTATTTCGCCAGCGAGATGGCGCCGAAGACGCCCAGCGAGGCCGCCAGCATGATGAGGCCCGCGAGCAGCACTCCCAGCATCACATAGACGACGCTCTTTCGGAAATCCATGTTGAGCATGGCGGCGGCCAGCGTGCCGGTCCATGCGCCCGTGCCGGGCAGCGGAATGCCCACGAACAGCAGCAGGGCCACGTACAGCCCGCGTCCCGCCTTGGACTCCATTTTCGCCCCGGCCTTCGTCCCCTTCTCCAGACACCAGCGGCAGAAGCCCCCGATCAGACGCTTATCCTTCCCCCATTCGAGCAGTTTCCGGCCGAAGAGGAAGATAAAAGGCACGGGGAGCATATTGCCGAGGATGGCGATAAGATATGAGGGGACAAGGGGCAGTTCGAAACCGACAGCATAAGGGATGGCCCCGCGGAGTTCAATCAGCGGGACCATCGATATAAGGAAGACGATCAGATACTTGCGCAGCATGGACCTAGAAGTAGCAGATGGGCAGGACGTAGCCGGCTGCGGACACCTTGGACACGCTCTTGACCGACATAGTTCCGTCAGAGGAAAGCGAGACCTGCGGTGCATTCGTTTTGCTTACCTGCTGGGAAGTCCACCAACTCCAGCCGGAGTACGTCAACGTCGTTCCGCTGAAGATCTTGGCCGAATGGGCCAGAACCGCCATTTTCTCCTTTACGACCGCCTTGTCAGCCGCCTTGGAGACTGTACCTACAAGCGGTGAGGGGACAGTCCCGAGGAAAATGCTATAGAAATCCGCCACCGTAGGGAACAGCCATGGAGAAGTAAACACGGTATGGGAATCGTCTCCGTTATCGACCTGTTTGGCATTGAAGGTATAGCCTGTTCCGCCATTCTTGAAACTGCCGAAGAAATAGTATTTGCCCGCGCTAAAATCCTTATTGCTTTCCCCGGCATCCTGGCTGATTTTGATCAGTTCGGGCGTGTTGCTGAAGTAATTGGCCGGATACACCTCATGCGATGCGCCGCAGGGGGCATTGCGGTAAATCAGGGCGGCAGTATTGGTATAGGCCGTATGGGCGGAAGAAGAAGTCGTCAATACATTCTTGTTGCTCAGCCATTTAGGGACGTCAGACGAAGAAAGGAAGTCGTCTTCCTCTCCGGAGTACAGTTCGCCGATCGTCTTGGTGGTCTGATAGAGCCTGTCGGCATTGACGGGAACGGCGATGCCATGATATCCGCCGCTTTGCGGTTCAAGTCCTTTGGCCACTTTCCGGTATCGGGCATCGTCCTCTATCGGGGCGTCGCCAAGCCAGGCGATGAGGGCATATACCTGGGAATTGACTCCATTGTAGAGGGGATCTTCATATATTCCGTTCCCCCGATAGCCGCTGTCAACGACGGAATACTCGAAGAGCCAGTGGTCGCTGGTACTCCATATACCATCGCCGGGTTTGGGCTGGTAGGGATCGTAGAGGGATACCTTGAAATAGAAATCCTGCACATTGCCGCCCGGCATCTCCAGTCTCACCATGCTCTTCTTTTCCAAGGAGGTGGTGCTTGCCGCCTGAGTCGCGGGCACCGAGACCGTCAGATACGGTCTGGTATATGAATAGTCGTCTAAATCCTCGATTTTATAATCCAGCATGATCCTAGAAACCTGCTTCACTTTTACCTTCCCGGGCAGGAGACGGCCGCCGGTGGAAGAGGAGAGCGTAATCCTCCACTGCTGCGTGCACCCGACGCCGATATACTCGCTCTTGCGATCATACTCTGCAGTGGGGTACCCGCGATACACCTCTTGCGACCGGATATTGGAGAGGACAATCCTGTCCGGGCGGTCATAGAGCTTGACGGCCAGCTCGGCCTTGACCTCGGGATTGGCCCTGGAGCGGACGCCCACGGTTCGTGGCATGTCGTAGGACTTTTTCACCGTCACTTTGCCGGAAGCATCGACCGCGAGATATTCCGTCGATGTCGAAGGAACATAGAATTCAAAACTGTCATCCGCCTCGGCCGGCTCGGTGGCGAGTCCGAGGGTGAACGTATCTCCCGCACAGAAGCGATATTCGCCGGATTCGGCATCATAGCATGCATCCCCGGTAGAAGGCGAGACGATGGAGATGGACGAGAAGGCCTGGACGACCTGCACTTTCACGGAAGCCTCGAAGCCGCCGTCCTCGGTCTTGACCGTAATATTGGCTATGCCCCGGCCCTTGCCGGTCACGACACCCTTTTCGCTGACTGTCGCGACATCGGTCTTGTCGGAACTCCAGGATACTTTCCTATTGGTCGCGTCCGCGGGCCGGAAGACGGCCTTCAGGCTCAGGGTCTCCCCCAGTTTCAGCACCTGGTCTTCCGCAGGGGAGACCGATACGCCCTCCACCGGGACTTCCCGTTCCTGGACCGTCACGTCGAGGGTCGCCTTGGCGCCGGCACCGTCCAGGGCATATACCGTCACCTTGGCCGTTCCCACGGCATTCGCCGTCACCTTGCCGTCCTTGTCCACGGAGGCGACGGACTCCTTGTCCACCCTGTATCCGATGGCGGCATTGGCCGCGTCGGAAGGGGAGATTTCCGGCTCGATCTGATAGGTCCCCCCGATAATCAATCCTATGGCATTTTCCGGCAGGGTAATGGTCTTGACGTAGATCGTACTGACCTCCACGGCGCAAGTGGCCGTTTTCTGGCCATCGACAGTATAGACGGTAATCTTGCATTTTCCGTCGCCGACGGCAGTGACAAGGCCGTCCTTGACCGTCGCGATGCCCGTGTCCGAACTTCTCCAGATAACCTGCTTGTTCTCAGCGTTTTCCGGCTCGACAATCGCCTTGAGTTTCTTCTCCTGTCCCTTGCTCAGCGTGATGCTCTCGGGTTCGATGCGTACGCCGGTGACGACGCCTTCCTCATTCGTGGGTGTCTGGGAATTGTTCGGGCCTTCCGGGGCCTTTCCGCAGGCAAAAAGAAGAAAACTACCCAGCAACAAAACTCCAAGTGTCCGTGTTTTCATAGCAGTCGATATTAGAATCGCCACAAAAATAAATCTTTTTCGTAAGTTCTCCAATAAGGAAAAATGGTGATTCTTGCATTTCCCTGCAAGAATCCGTATATTTGCAGCCCGGTTTCCTTTCCCGGAGACCCGGTCTGGTTCCGTAGCTCAGTTGGATAGAGCAACAGCCTTCTAAGCTGTGGGTCTTGGGTTCGAATCCCAACGGAATCACCACCCGTACCCTAACGCCACTTATCCTCGGCCGCAGGGAGGCGGATATCAGCCAGGAACTGGATATCGTTCAGGAACCACTGACCCGTACTCGGCTTCTTGCGAAGTTTGACCGGACGGGGAGAATCGGCCCCGCCGGATTTCAGGTACAACGTGGCCCAGCCTTCGCTCTGATAGGAATAACTGTTGTCCGTTACCACGACCTTATACGGCTGCGTGGGCGTGTAATTGTTGTCCGGCGTAGCGCCTGCGAAAAAGGAGCGCGCCTTGTAGGTCTTCCCGCCGAGACGCTCCCGGATCTGCTGCTTCTCCAGGGAGGAAAGCGGCTCGGGGCCCTTGAGGAAGTTCAGCATGGCGAAGCAGTCGGACGGGCTGGACTCATAACGGGCCAGGGCGGCTACCGTGAGCGCTGCGACGGCATAGGGATCCGTCAGGCGGGCTTCAGGCAGCGCCTCCATCTGTTCGACGGTGTTCGGCAGGGACGAGAAGGAATAGGAATGGCCGCCGAGGCCACCCATGTTGCGGATGATGCCGCATCCGACCAGGGTCACTACAGACAGGGCGGCGCCAAGAAGAAAGGATAACTTTTTCATAGTGCAATCGGGATAAGGTCCGGAAACAAAGGTAAGAAATTTTTTCCGTTTGTCGTCTCCCTAATCGAAAAGAGGAGCATCACTGTGCCCCCCATCAAGGCGGCGGTTTACATCCGGTCTCCGATAAAGAGGT
>CAMIYB010000065.1 GCA_946402945.1 uncultured Bacteroidales bacterium
ACGTCTCCACCGGCGGCGGCGCCATGCTGGAAGCCATCGAAGGCAAGATTCTCCCCGGTATCGCGGCCATCCAGGACTAGTTCCGGCCGGAGAAGGCGCTACCGCCGGGCGCCCCGCGTCAGCCGGCGGAATTCAGCCTGGGCCCGGAGCATCTGGGTCCGGAATGCAGGACAGGTCTGCAGTTTGGCATATCCGATGCTGGCTGCAGGCCTGCTTGCATCTACGTCGCTTTGCCAGTGGCAGCCCGAGATGACGCGGTTTTCGCCGTAGGCCCAGGCCCGGGCAAACAGGGCCTCGGCGGCCGCGGGATTAATTTCCGCCATCAGCAGGGCCGTGGCCCAGGCGCGGATGGTGTGGCCCGAAGGATAGGAGCCTTCCGTGGCCAGCCACTGGTCATCTTCCGGCAGGATGGAGGGCTCGTGGAAGCGGGCATAGGGGCGTTTACGGAAGTAATAAGCTTTGGGGCGGAAACGGATCTGCTCAATGGTGGTGATGCCGCGCGTGAGCACTTCGTAGATTTCCGGCGTCCCTTTTTGCGAGACCGCGACCCCCAGCACTTCGCTGAATATCACCAGTGTCGTATCCATCGACCAGATGGCGTCGCGCCGGGCCTGGGCCAGGCGGGCGGGATCCCGCCGCTGCTCCTTGCCCCACATATAGCGTGCGATGTCGTAGGCAAAGTCCACGCCCGTCGTATCCGGCGGGGCCGGCAGGCACTGGACGAGGTCAGGCATCTCTTCGACGGGAATATAGGGGCTTATCTCCTGGGCGGAGAGGGTACCGGCGACCAGAAGAAGGCCTGCCAGCAGGGTGGAAAATCGCTTCATTTTCAATTATTCGCTTCTTTGGATACAAGCCCCGAGGGCGTTGAGACGGCCGTCGATGTCCTCGTAGCCGCGGTCGATCTGTTCGATGTTGCCGATGGTGCTCGTGCCCTTGGCCGACATGGCCGCCAGCAGCAGGGCGATACCGGCACGGATATCCGGCGAGAGCATCTTTCCCGCCCGCAGGCGGAACTGGTGGTCATGGCCGATGACGACGGCCCGGTGGGGGTCGCAGAGAATGATCTGTGCGCCCATATCGATGAGTCGGTCCACGAAGAAGAGGCGGCTCTCGAACATCTTCTGGTGGATGAGGACGCTGCCCTTGCACTGGGTCGCCACCACGAGCATGACGCTCAGCAGGTCCGGGGTCAGGCCCGGCCAGGGGGCGTCGGCGATGGTCATGATGCTGCCGTCCAGGAAAGAGTCTATGACATAACTCTCCTGCTCGGGGATATAGATGTCGTCGCCCCGCTGCTCGAGTTGCACACCCAGCCGGCGGAACTGCTCGGGAATGATGCCGAGATTGGCGTAGGAGGTATCCTTGATGGTGAGGGAACTCTGGGTCAGGGCCGCCATTCCGATGAAGGAGCCGACTTCGATCATGTCGGGAAGAATGGTGTGGCTGGTGCCGTGGAGCTCCTCGACGCCGGTGATGGTGAGCAGGTTGGAACCCAGGCCTTCGATCCGGGCGCCCATCTTGATGAGCATGCGGCAGAGTTGCTGGAGGTAGGGCTCGCAGGCGGCGTTGTAGATGGTGGTCTGGCCCTTGGCGAGGGTGGCCGCCATCACGATGTTGGCCGTACCGGTGACGGAGGCCTCGTCCAGGAGCATATACTTGCCCTGCAGCCTGTCTTTGCGCTGGAGCAGGTAGGCCTTCCGCTCGTTGTCATAGGAGAGATCGGCTCCCAGGGTGGTCATGCCCACGATGTGGGTGTCCACGCGGCGCCGGCCGATCTTGTCCCCGCCCGGTTTGGGGAACCAGGCCTTGCCGAAACGCGACAGGAGCGGACCTACCACCATGACCGAGCCGCGCAGTTTGGCGCACTGGGCAACGAAATCGGCACTCTGGATATAATCCCTGTCGATATCATCGGCCTGGAAGGTGTAGCGGCCTTTTTCCAGCCGCTCGATTTTCACGCCCATGCTGCGGAGTAGGGCGATGAGATTGCGGACGTCCAGGATCTCCGGGACATTGTCCATGGTGACTTTTTCGCCCGTCAGCAGGACGGCGCTGATAACTTCCAGGGCTTCGTTCTTGGCACCCTGCGGGGTAATGGCGCCGTGCAGTTTGTGGCCGCCTTCGATGATGAAACTGCTCATAGTGCTTCGTTTTGGATTCCCGGAAGATGCTCGGCTTCCGGTATGAGGGTGACGCCGAAGCGGTCGCTGACGGCGCGGGTGATTTCTTCCTCGAGGGCCAGGATTTCGGCGGGGGCAGCCTGGCCGGTCGCATTGACCAGCACCAGGGGCTGCTTCTCGTACACGCCGGCATTGCCCCGCCGGACGCCCTTGAAACCACATTTGTCGATGAGCCAGGCGGCGGGAATCTTCACCCGGCCCTCCCCGGCGGGGAAATGCGGCACCTCGCCCAGGCCCATGGCGGCGATGGCCGCGTAACGGTCCTCGCTGACATAAGGGTTACGGAAATAACTGCCGGCGCTTCCGGTCTCGGAGGGGTCGGGCAGTTTGCTGCGGCGGATGGCGATGACCTCGTCCCGCACCTGGGCGGGCGTCAGGCAGTCCGCCTCGACGGTGAAGGCGTCATAACGGCGGATCAGGGCCTCCCGAAGGTGACCGTACGCCAGCCGCGGCTGGTAGTCCCGGGTCAGGCGCAACGAGACGGCTGTCACGATGTAACGTCCCTTGCCTTCGCCTTTGAAGAAGGATTCCCTGTAGCCATAGGCACATTCGGCCTGCGTAAAGGCCCGCATCTCATGGGTGAAGGTGTCGTAACACTCCACCATGGTGATGAGATCGCCGACTTCGCAGCCGTAGGCGCCGATGTTCTGGACCGCCGCCGCGCCCACGTCGCCGGGGATGAGGCTCAGGTTCTCCGGGCCCCACCAGTTCCGGGCGCAGCACCAGTGGACGAACTCGTCCCAGGGCACGCCGGCGCCGACACGGACCGTTATACTGCGGTCTTTTTCAATATTTTCCGCCCCGTAGGGCTCGATGAAGCGGATACAACTGTGGAGGAGGGTGCCGGGGAAATCTCCCGTCGGTACGAGGTTGCTCCCGCCCCCGATGGGGAAAAGCGGCAGCGGCAGGATTTCTCCGCCCGGACCGGCCGCAGGAGCGTCCCCGGGACCGTTTTCGAACAGGCTCCGGAGTTCCTCTACGCTATAATAATCCACCCAGCAGGCCGCACGGGCCGCCAGGCCGAAGGTCGTCCGTTCTTTGAGATTGATGTCGTAGCGGATCTCCATTTATATGCCGTCAGAAAGGATTGACCTGGAAGCGGGTCGTGCCGTCGGCCAGGAAGGCGACGATCTGGCGGGCGGCGGCCACACCGGCATTGCGGTTGGCCTCGGCCGTCTGGGCGCCCATCTTCTTGGGCGTGGCGAAGACGCGCAGGCCGAATTTCTCCCGCAGGGCGGCATAATTGTCCGGCATCACATCCGTCACGTACTTGAGGTCCGGACGCTCTTCCAGGGCCTTCTCCAGCCCCTCCTCGTCGATGACCTCCTTGCGGGCGGTATTGACCAGGCAGGCGCCCTTGGGCATCTTTGTGATTAGGTCGTAGCCGATGGAGCGGATGGTCTCGGGCGTGGCGGGAATATGGATGGACACGTAGTCGCAACTGCTGTAGAGTTCCTCGAGCGAAGCGGCCGGGGCGGCACCGCCCTCGACGATCTTCTCCGCCGGGATAAAGGGATCGATGGCCATGACCTCCATGCCGAGCGCGGCGGCCTTGCGGCCCACCAGGCGGCCGACGTTGCCGAAGGCCTGGATGCCGATGCGCTTGCCCTGGATCTCGCTGCCGGTGGCGGGGGTCAGTTGGGTACGGGCCATGAAAATCATCATGCCGACGGCGAGTTCCGCCACGGCATTGGCGTTCTGGCCGGGCGTGTTCATCACCACGACGCGGCGCTCCGTGGCGGCGGCCAGGTCCACATTGTCATAGCCGGCGCCGGCCCGGACGACGATCTTCAGTTTCGGGGCGGCGGCCAGCACGGCGGCCGTCACTTTGTCGGAACGGATGATCAGCCCCTCGGCATCGCCCACGGCGGCCTCCAGGTCGGACTGCTCCGCATATTTTTCCAGCAGGGCGACCTCGTGGCCGGCCTGCTCGAGTTCCGCGCGGATGAGCGCGACAGCCGCTGCGGAGAACGGCTTCTGGGTGGCGATCAGTACTTTCATCGTTTGCTCTTTTCAAATTCCTGCATGCAGGCGACCAGCGCCTCGACGTCCTCGACGGGGCAGGCGTTATAGATGGATGCGCGGAAACCGCCCACGCTGCGGTGGCCCTTGATGCCGACCATGCCGCGCTCCTTGGCGAAGGAGAGGAACTCGTCCTGCAGGTCCTCATAGCCGGGGGCCATGACGAAGCAGACGTTCATGATGGAACGGTCTTCCTTCTCGGCCGTGCCCACGAAGAGCGGGTTGCGGTCGATCTCGGCGTACAGCAGCGCCGCCTTCTTCTTGTTGACCTCCCAGATGGCCTCGACGCCGCCCTGGGCCTTGAGCCACTTGAGCGTCTCCTTCATAACGAAGATCGGGAACACCGGCGGGGTGTTGAACATGGAACCCTTGTCCAGGTGGGTACGGTAGTCGAGCATCGTGGGGATGTAGCGGCTCACGCGGCCGAGGGCGTCCTTGCGGACGATGGCGAAGACCACGCCGGCCGGGCCCACGTTCTTCTGGGCGCCGCCGTAAATGAGGTCGTACTTGGACACATCCACCGGACGGGACATGATGTCGGAAGACATGTCGGCGATCAGCGGCACCGGGCAGTCCATATCCTCGTGGATCTCCGTACCGTAGATGGTGTTGTTGGTGGTGATGTGGAGGTAGTCCAGGTCGGCGGGGATGTCGAATCCCTTGGGAATGTAGGTGTAATTGCGGTCCTTGGAGCAGGCGATGGCATAGGCGTCGCCCAGGCCGGCCGCTTCCTTGAGAGCCTTGTGGGCCCAGACGCCGGTGTCGAGGTAGGCGGCCTTCTTCTCCAGGAAGTTCATGGCCACATACAGGAACTGCAGGCTCGCGCCGCCGCCGAGGAACACAACCTCGTGCGTATCAGGAATATGGAGCAACTCGCGCCAGAGGGCCCGGCACTCGTCCATGACGGCCTCCCATTCCTTGGTCCGGTGGGAGACGCAGATGACCGGAATCCCGGTTCCCGAAAAATCCTTGAGGGCCTCGACGGCCTTATCGATGGCGACCTGCGGCAAGATGCAGGGGCCGGCGTTGAATACATGTACCTTTTTCATATCGGCAAATTTCAGATAGGCAAAATTAATGGATTTCTTCCAAATTACAAGCATCCGGCAGCCTTTCCCGGAAGGCGTCCGCCTGCGACAGGGGGACATCCGTCTCCAGGGAGCACTGCTGGCCGAAGTCCTGGGCCCGCTGGGGCAGGTCCATGTCCTTGAGCACGCGCATGACCCCGTTCATGTCGAGGTAGTCGAAGCGGAGGCGGAAATGGCGGCAGGCGGTCTTGACCAGGGGTTCGGCCTTGTCCAGGGCGTCCGCCGTGGAGGTCTTGTAGGCGCGGATCAGGCCCGGGATGCCCAGTTTGATGCCCCCGAAATAGCGGGTCACCACCACGAGCACATCGCTCAGGCCCCGCGCGTCGATCTGGCCCAGGATGGGCCGGCCGGCGCTGCCGGAAGGCTCCCCGTCGTCGTTGGCGCGGAAAATGAGTCCCTGATAACCAAGGCGATAGGCGTAACAGTGGTGGCGGGCATCATGGTACTGGCGGCGCAGGCCGTCGAGGATGGAGCGGATCTCCTCTTCTGTCTCCACGGGGTAGGCCCCGGCGATAAACCGGCTGCCATTGTCTTTGAAAAGACCTTCTGAGGGGGCTTTGATGCTTTTGTATGTGTCTTTCTGCTCCACGGTACGAAAATAGGGAAAAAGGCGGTTTTTTCCAACGGAAAGCCGCTGAAAGTTGTTTCCGTATGGAAAAAATTCCTTACCTTTGGCTCACGAAAATGAAACTTGCGATACTATGTTGCTTCGGTACAGGATTTCTCTCGCAGGACTGAAGGGATTCGCACGGGTGTACGAATTGAGGTCCACCACCACGCTGTATGCGTTCCACAAGATGATCCGGGACGAACTCGATTTCCCCCAGGACCAGCTTTTCCAGTTCAAGGCGCTGGATGCCTCCGGCGGCCTGGTCGCCCGCTACTCGCTCTTCGACCTGGGCTTCGGCACCGTGGACGATGTGACCCTGGCCGACACCGTAGCCAAAGGCATCGTCTCCTTCCAGTATTTCTACGATGTGGTGAGCCGCAAGAGCGTGATTATCACCTGCGAGGGTGAGGTCGAGGCCAATCCCAAACTGACCTATCCGGCCCTGGTGGAGACCAAGGGTCCCAATCCGGTGGAGTTCGAAAACGGCTATGTGGCCTACGAGGATCTGCCGGAAGACCAGAAGCATCCGCAGCACCATGAGCCCATCTGGCTCAAGGACGGAGACGGGGACGATTCCTTCGACGATGACGACGAAGACGAAGAGGACGAGGATCCGGAGGACGACGACCGCGAGGAGGAGGAACTCATCTACGACGAAAACGAATAGCCGGTGGGCCGCCGCCTGCTCATAGTGACGGGCCCCACCGCCGTCGGCAAGACCGGATACGCCATCGACCTGGCACTCCGCTACGGCAGCCCCATCCTCAATTGCGATTCCCGGCAGATTTACCGCGAAATGACCATCGGGACGGCCGTCCCCTCCCCGGAGGAACTGGCTGCCGTCCGGCATTATTTCATCCAGACCCACAGCGTCCGGCAGCTCTATACGGCCGGCATGTACGAGGTGGAGGCGCTCGCCTTGATCGAGGAACTCTTCGCCCAGGGCCATGAGACGCTGGTCATGTGCGGCGGCTCGGGTTTCTATATCGATGCGGTGTGCAAGGGGCTGGACGCCGTTCCGCCCGCCGACGAAGGGCTGCGGACCGCCCTGAGCGAACGCCTTGCCACGGAAGGGCTGGAGTCGCTCCGGATGGAACTCCGGCGCGTGGACCCGGCCGCCTGGGCCTCCATCGACCTCGCCAATCCCCAGCGGGTGCTCCGTGCCCTGGAAGTCTTCCTGCTGTCGGGCCGGAGTTTCACTTCCTTCAAACTCGCCGCGCCCAAGGAACGGCCTTTCGCCATCGAAAAGATCTGCCTGACGCGTCCCCGCGAGGAACTCTACAGGCGGATCGACCGCCGCGTCCTGCAGATGGTGGAAGATGGTCTGGTGGAGGAGGTCAGGGGGCTGCTGCCCCTGCGGGACTGTACCGCACTGAAGACCGTCGGATACCGCGAGATCTTCGACTGGCTGGACCACGAGGCCGGCAGCGGGCGCCCGGGGCTGCCCTGCAGCCTGGACGAGGCCGTCGCCCGCATCCAGGTCAACACCCGCCATTACGCCAAGAAGCAGATCACCTGGTGGCGCCGCGACCCCGAAGTCCGTTT
>CAMIYB010000066.1 GCA_946402945.1 uncultured Bacteroidales bacterium
GCCACGGAACCAGCATCAGAGGCCGGAAACAGGGTCAGAAAACCGTCGCCGGGGACAATCTCCAGCGTATCACGGATCCCATGGTAGGGCACAAAAAGCGTCTCCAGATCGTGGAATCCGTCGGGGCGGCGCCGCAGCACATGCAGCCCCAGATTGATCTTGATATGCGGATAAGCGATCATAGGTTCCGAACCGCCCGTTCAACTTCCTCCGCCCGTTCCGGCGGCGTCACCGCCGACAGGAAAGACAGAATCTGCAGCGTGCGGGCCTCCCGGTCGGGAATGCCGCGGCAACGCATATAGAACCGCGCCTCCTCATCGAGGCGGCCGACCGTCGCCCCGTGGGAACACTTCACGTCGTCGGCATAAATCTCCAACTGCGGACGGCTCTCCGCACGGGCCTCCTCCGACAGCAGGATGTTGTGATTCTCCTGATAGGCCTCGGTCTGCTGGGCATCCGGCGCCACGACGATCGTTCCTTCGAAACGGACATCGGCCCTGCCGCCCGCCACCCCGCAGAAACGCTGGCGGGACCGGCAGCCCGGCGCCATATGGTGCATCACGATATGGAAGCGCACCTGCTCGTCGGCATGGCACAGATACAGCCCGCGCAGATCCACCTCCGCCCCGGGCCCCGTCAGGTCGACCGTCACCTCGATATCCCGCGACTCACCCGGCAGCACGACGAACTGCAGTTCCAGCCGCTGCCCGGCGCCCACCTGATACTGCCCCTTCGGCGGAGCGATATACTTACCGTGTCCCATGCGCTAGAACTGTTCGAATCCGTTCCGCTCGATGGCGTCGATGATTTCCCGGCCGCCCGTCGCGACAATCCGCCCGGCCTTCAGTACATGGACCACATCCGGCACCACATAATCCAGCAACTTCTGATAATGGGTAATGATGATGGCCGATTTGTCGGGCGTATGGAGCGCATTGACCCCGTCGGCGACAATCTTCAGCGCATCCACGTCCAGGCCGCTGTCCGTCTCGTCGAGGATGGCCAGCGTCGGATCCAGCATTGCCATCTGGAAAATCTCGTTGCGCTTCTTCTCGCCGCCGGAAAAACCGACATTGACCTCGCGCTTGGAAAACTCCGGCTTCATCTGGACCAGTGCCATCTTCTGCCGCATCAACTTGAGGAAATCCCCGCCGCTGAGCGGTTCCAGGCCGGCCGCCTTCCGCTTGGCCGCCACCGCCGCCTTCATGAAATTGGTGATGCTCACCCCGGGAATCTCCACCGGATATTGGAAGGACAGGAAAATACCCGCCCAGGCCCGTTCCTCGGGGCTCATCGCCAGCAGATCGCGGCCGTCGAAAGAGACGGTGCCGCCGGTCACGCTGTACTGCGGCTTACCCGTCAGCACGGCCGAAAGCGTGCTCTTACCGGCCCCGTTCGGCCCCATGACGGCGTGAATTTCGCCCCGGCGGATGCACAGGTTCACGCCATGAAGGATTTCCTGCCCCTCGATACCGGCGTGCAAATCTTTTATTTCCAATAAATTATTCATTCTTCTTGTATAATTTCATCCAAGTGGCCAGCGACCAGAGTCCGTTGGCCAGGTACAGGGCGCAGACAATCGGCATGAACACATGGCCGACGGAGATGTGGAGGATAATCTGGGCGATATTGACCAGCAGCCACGCCACCCAGCAGTCCCATTTCTTGAGAGCCGACAGCAACTGGGCCATCAGGATCAGGACCGTGACGCAGGAATCGAGATAGGGGTGCGGATCGGCCGGGAAGAGTTTGTCGAGCGTCCAGCCCCAGAGCCCCGCGATCACCAGCACAGAGGCGATGGCCAATAGCCGCTCCGGCCAGTTTAACATACTGACCTTCAGCGCTGTAGCATCTGATGCACTCTCCTCGTTCTCCCGCGGATGCGTCCAGCGCCAATGGCCGAGAATGTTGATGGCCAGGGAGACCGGCTGCAGCAGGAGGCTGGCGTAGAGGTTCTTGTTCCAAAACAAGAGGAAAAGGGCGGCCGTATAAAGGTAACCCACCCAGAAATTGTACTTCGAATTGCGCCCCGCCAGGAAAACGCAGGTCAGGCCCAGCACCGAACTCAGCAGGTCGATGGCGAGCACCGGCTGTCCCCACAGGGAAAACAAAGTCTCATTGATCCAGGTCATCATCATTCTATCCGATTGAGCCCTCCAGGGTTACTGAAAGGAGTTTCTGGGCCTCTACCGCAAATTCCATGGGCAGTTTGGAAAGGACTTCCCTGGCATAGCCGCCCACGATCAGCCCTACGGCATCTTCGGGAGCGATACCCCGCTGGCCGAGATAAAAGAGTTGATCCTCAGAGATTTTCGAGGTGGTGGCCTCGTGCTCGACGACGGCTGTGGGGTTGGCGCTGCGGATGTCCGGGAAGGTGTGGGCGCCGCAGCGGGAACCGATGAGCAGGCTGTCGCACTGGGAGAAATTGCGTGCGCCGACGGCGCCCGGCATCATCCGCACCAGACCCCGGTAACTGTTCTGGCTGTGGCCCGCGCTGATTCCTTTGCTGACGATGCGGCTGCGTGTTCCCCGCCCGATGTGGATCATCTTCGTCCCCGTATCGGCCTGCTGCCGCCTGGCCGTCACCGCCACGGAATAGAATTCCGAAGAGGACTCATCGCCCTTGAGGATGGTCGAGGGATATTTCCAGGTAATCGCGGAGCCCGTCTCCACCTGCGTCCAACTGAGGTGGGCGCCTTCGTGGCAGATGCCGCGTTTGGTCACCAGATTGAGAATGCCGCCGCGGCCTTCTGCGTCCCCGGGATACCAGTTCTGGACGGTGGAATATTTGACGTCGGCGTCTTTCAGGGCAATGATTTCGACGACGGCAGCATGGAGTTGGTTCTCGTCGCGCATCGGCGCCGTGCAGCCCTCCATGTAACTGAGCGTGGCCCCTTCGTCGGCGATGATGAGCGTGCGCTCGAACTGACCCGTGCCCGCCGCGTTGATGCGGAAGTAACTCGACAGGTCCATCGGGCAGCGGACGCCTTTGGGAACATAGACGAAGGAACCGTCGCTGAAGACGGCGCTGTTGAGCGCGGCGAAGAAATTGTCGCCCGCGGGCACTACCGAGGCCAGGTACTTGCGCACCAGGTCGCCGTGTTCGCGGACGGCCTCGGAGAAGGAACAGAAGATGATGCCCTTCTCGGCGAGGGACTTGCGGAAGGTCGTGGCCACCGACACCGAGTCGAAGACGGCATCCACCGCGACGACCCCGGCGAGCGCCTCCCGCTCATGGAGCGGAATGCCGAGTTTCTCGAAGGTGCGGGCCAGTTCAGGGTCGATCTCCTTGGGCCGGTCGGCGTCCTTCTTGGGCGCCGCGTAGTAGATAATATCTTGATAATCAATCTCCGGAAGGTCCAGGTGACCCCAGGACGGGGCCGGCATCTTCTGCCAGCGTCGGAACGCGTCCAGGCGGAAGTCCAGCAGCCACTGCGGCTCCCGCTTCAGGGCGGAAATGGTCCGGATCACTTCCTCATTCAGCCCCTTGGGAACGAATTCCTGGCGGATATCCGTCACGAACCCTTCCTTGTAGGCAGCGGAGGTTACATCTTTCAGGATATCATCCATCGGCTAGAGCATTCGGGTAAGGTCGGCCAGGACAATGGCGGTCATGGCCTCGACGATGACGGGGGTCCGCAGGGCGATGCACACATCGTGGCGGCCGGGAATTTCGAGGGTATCGAGCCGGCCCGTGGCGAAATTGAAGGTCCGCTGGGCCTTTCCGATGGACGAGGTGGGCTTGAAGGCGACGCGGAAGACGATGGGGTTGCCGTTGGTGATGCCGCCGTTGACGCCGCCGGCGCCGTTTTTCGACGGGTGGACGTTGGCATGGAGGGTCAGCGGACCGCTGCCCGCCCGGTCGAAGGGGTCGTTGTGCTGGCTGCCGCGCATCCGTGCCGCCGCGAAACCGTCACCGAACTCGATGCCGCGGACGCCGGGAATGGAGAAGACGGCATGGGAAATCAACGATTCCACCGAGTCGAAAAAGGGTTCGCCGAGGCCGGCGGGAACGTCGCTGACGCGGCATTCCACGATACCGCCGACCGAATCTTTGTCGGCCATGGCGGCTTCCAGCACATCGCGCCAGATCTCGGACGGCCCGGGAGCGTCTTTCTCCTCGATACCGCCGTCGGGAAGCGCCTCCTCCCGGCAGTTGCGCAGGGCCTGCTGACGAGTGACGCCGCCCACCTCCACGAGGTCGGCCGCGATGCCCACGCCCAGCATTTTCTTGGCCACGACGCCCGCCGCCACGATGGGCAGGGTCAGACGGCCCGAGAAATGGCCGCCGCCGCGCGGATCGTTGAAATCCAGCCACTTAATGCTGGCGGTATAGTCGGCATGGCCGGGGCGCGGAATGTCGTTGAAGAGTTTGTAGTCGCCGCTGCGCGTGTTGCGGTTGCGGAAGATGACCGTCAGCGGGGCGCCGGTCGTGAAACCGCCGTAGAGGCCGCTGAGAATTTCGGGCTCATCCGTCTCCAGACGCGGTGTGGTGCCTTTCGGGCCGCTCTTGCGGCGCAGGATATCTTCGCGGAAATCCTCTTCGCTCAGGGCGATGCCGGGCTGGACGCCGTCCACGACGATGCCGATGGCCTCACCATGGGACTCTCCGAAGATGGAGACGCGGAATTTTCTACCGAATGTATTCATAGTCAATCGTTTATTCTTTTCAAAGCACGCCAGTCCGCAGGGAAGTCCGGGTAGGATTTGGCGACGCAGGCGCTGTCGTCGATCGCGATGGGGCCGTCGGCGCCGAGGGCGGCCACTTCCAGGGCCATGACCATGCGGTGGTCGTGGCAGGAGGTGTAGGAGCCGCCTTTGAGCAGGGTGCCGGTGAGCAGGCGACGGGCCAGGCTGCGGCCTTCGACCAGCAGCCGGTCGCCCTTGATCCAGGCCCGGACGCCCATCTGGCGGAGCATGGCCAGGATGGCGGCGCCCCGGTCTGTTTCCTTGGTGGCGAGGCGGCTGACACCTTCGAGCGTGGTCGTTCCCGCGCAGAAGGCGGCCAGGACCGAAACGGCCGGGAAGAGGTCGGGGCAGTTGCCCAGGTCCATCTCAAAGGCCCTCAGAGGGGCCTTCTGGACATGCAGGATGCCGGTGTCTTCCTCCTGCGAGATGCTGGCGCCCGCCTCGGTGAGGATATCCATAATGGACAGGTCTGCCTGCAGGGAGGACGTGTCGAGCCCCTCGAGTTCCACGCGGCCGAACACGGCGCCGGCCACCGCGAAATTGGCCGCGGCGCTCCAGTCGGCTTCGATATCGATCTCGGCGGCTTTGAGGCGCTGGCGCCCGTGGATGTGGAAAGTAATGGCCTCACATAGGCTCCAGTCCTGGGTTTGGACGAATTCCTCGCCGCCTTCCATCTCGCTTTCGATGCGGATGCCGAACTGCTTGAGCACATCGACGGTGATGAACAGGTAGGGGATGCTCTTGGGGTTGCGCAGGACGAGGGTGGAGTCCTCGCCCAGCAGCGGAAGGGCGGTCAGCAGGCCGGAGACGAGTTGGGAGCCGTCGCGGCCGTCCACTTCGATGCGGCCGCCATGGAGCGTGCCCCTGACGGTCAGCGGGACCTTGACCGGGTCGCTGTCGCTCTCCAGGGTCAGGCCGGCGGCGGCCATCATGGGTTTAGCGCCCTTGAGGGGACGGCCCAGGAGGGTCTTTTCGCCGGTAAGGGTCACGCCACCCGGGGCGATGATCCCCAGCAGGGGGATCATCAGACGGGTCAGGAAGCCCGATTCTCCGGTGTGTAAACTTTTATCAGTGAATGGTTTGAGACCGCGGCCTTCGATGGTGAGGGTGCTGTCGTCGCGGGTGATGTGCGCGCCGAGGGCGGCCGCTACGGCCAGGGCCGATTCATTGTCGCCGCAGGGCGAATAGCCGAAGAGGCGCGATGTGCCGTCGGCGAGGGCGGCGGTGATGATGGCGCGCTGGGCGAAACTCTTCGAGGAAGGCATGGTCAGCGTCGGGGCATCCAGGGGCTTGCGGTCGCCATAGACGGTCCCGTACATTTCCTCCAGCGGCCATTGGCCCGGAGCCGCGGCTTCATCGCCATTCAGCGCGGCATAGGTATAGGGGGCTCCCCTTTTGAGGCATTCGAGACGGGTTTCCCGCCCGAGTTCGCCCATACAGAAGGCGACCAGGTCCGACTCGGTGTCATAGAGGCGCATGACTTTCTCGCAATCGGCCTCCGAGTGGGCTGTGGTGACGATTTTGACGACATCCGCGCCCAGGTGGCGGCATTTTTCGCACAGGGCCTGCAGGGCCGGAAGGGAGTCGGTCCCCTCGAAGTCATGCCAGGAGCGGATGAGGGCTGTGCCGCATTCCTGCGCCTCCCGGCGGATGCGTTTGCTCATCATGGCGGGGGCCTCGAGTTCGAGATCGACGAAGGCGGCGCCGGCGCGGATGGCCCGGATAAGCAGGGTCTCCGCCTGCTGGGCGGGCATATTCTCGCTCACCCGGCAAGTCGCGATCAGCGGGGTATCGGCGGTGCTGAAGAGCTCTTCCACCTCGTCGGGCGTGAGCGGACAGCGGTCCAGGCGGATTTCCGCCATTTCGACCATCGGATTGTCCAATGCGGCGTAGATCGCTTCCAGGTCCTTATGTTGCAGTGTCGTACAAATCATACAATCTACAAAGATAACAAAATCTGCCGTCTTTCTTCCCTGCGTCCGTTGAAATCCTCGCATAATATCCGTACCTTTGCTATGTATGGCTGACGCGATTATGGAAATTCACGTAGATAAAAAGGAATGCTGCCGGATTGTCGGCGGCAGGGAGATCGAGGAAGCGGCGGCGCTGCTCGCCGGTGAGAACGAGGTGTATATGGTGTTCGACCGGAATGCCGCGGACATTGCCGACCGGGTCGCGGCGCGGACGCCGGGCCTGCGGAGAAGTTTCGCATTCGATGCTTTCGAAGAGACGAAATCGATCCAGGCGGCCCTGTCGCTGAATTCCCTGCTGCTGGAGGCCGGTGCCTCGCGCGAAGCCTTGCTGGTGGCGGTTGGCGGCGGCATAACCACCGATCTGACGGGATTTTCAGCCTCTATCTACAAACGGGGCATCCGCTATGCCAACATCCCGACGACCCTGCTCGCGCAGGTCGATGCGGCCATAGGCGGCAAGACGGGCGTCAATTTCGGCGACTGCAAAAACATGCTCGGGGTCATCGCGCAGCCCCAGTGGACTTTCCTTTGCCCGGAGACGCTGCTTACGCTTCCCCGCCGCGACTTCCTTTCCGGCGCGGCGGAGGTGCTCAAGACCTTCCTCCTGGGCGGTCGGGAAGACCTCTACACCCGGACGGTGGACCTGCTCCGC
>CAMIYB010000067.1 GCA_946402945.1 uncultured Bacteroidales bacterium
TCAGACGGCGCTCGGAGGGACTGAAATGGAGGAGCGTGTCCTTGAAGAAATCCCGTTTTTCCTGGAGACTGTGGCGCACGGCGATATCCTCGCCGTCACGGATGACAGGATACTGGAGGACGCGCCAGGTGTAGGACCCGGCCGGAAACTCCTTGTATTTATAACGGTCCTGTTCGTCGTGGATCGTAAAGGTGCGGCCCGCCTCTATGGCCTCGGCGAGGGAATCCCCGCGCAGGCAGGTCACGTCGGCCTTGTACACCTCGTTCCCCTCCTCATTGCGCTGGATCAGGCGGTAGGTGATCTGGAAGCCGGGGTTGATCAGCTTGATGGTATCCTCGCTGCGCTTGAGCACCGGCTCGCCGCCGATCTGGACCAGCTTGTACACATTGCCGAAGCACGGGGCAGCCTTGGAGGTGGCGATGGCGTCGCCGACGCCGTAACTGTCGATGGCCGCGCCCTGCCGCTCCAGGTCCGTGATAAGGTACTCGTCCAGCGAGTTGGTCGCGAAAATCCTGCACTTGCGCAGGCCGTGCGCATCGAGGATCTTCCGCACCTTCACCGACAGGTAGGCCAGGTCGCCGCTGTCCAGACGGATGCCGTAGCCATAGGGATAACTGTCGTCGATGCCGTTCTCGCGGAAGGCGCGGATGGCGTTGAGCACCCCGCAGCGGAGCGTATCGTAGGTATCGATCAGGAGAATCAGGTTCTCACCGACGTGGGTGCGGATATAGTCGCAGAAAGCCGCATGCTCCCCCTCGACCGAAGAGCCGTAGGAGGTCACGAAACTGTGGGCCATGGTCCCCGTGGACGGGACCCCGTTCATCACGCCCGTCAGGATGTTGGACGTGCTGGCGCAACCGGCGATGATGGCGGCCTTGGCCCCGTACATGGCGGCCCAGGGGCCGTGGGCGCGGCGCGAACCGAACTCGCTCACCGGACGGTCGGTGGCCCGGCACACGCGGGAGGCCTTCGTCGCCACGGCCATCTGGTGGTTCATGATGCAGAGGATCGGCGTCTCCAGCACCTGCGCCTCGATGAGCGGTCCCTCGACCGTGATGACGGGCTGGTTGGGAAAGACGATCTCCCCTTCGCGCATGGCGTACACGTTTCCGGTGAAACGCATGGTGGACAGGTAGTTACGGAAATCGGCATAAGCCTCGCCCGGGAGGAATTTCTCGAAGAAATCCGCGGGCATCTTCCCCAGTCCGCCGATCATTTCCAGGACCTCTTCGGTGCCGCTGACGACCGCCCAGTTGTTATTCTCCGGGGCCTTGCGGTAAAACATATTGAACACGGCGACCTGGTCGGCGCGACCGGTCTGGAAGAAGGACTTTCCCATCGTATATTGGTACTTGTCCGAGCAGTAAGCGTGATTGAGCATCTGAAATAAGCGGTTTTGCAGCGCAAAGATAAGACAAAAAGCCAGGAAACGATTGTCTTTCCGGAGTTTTTTATTACTTTTGCAGGCTAAAGGGGGTACGCCTATGCTGAATATCTTCTACAGAACGGATGGCGTGATGAAGGTTTCCCAGTCGGAAGCCCTCCTCAAACGGCTTTCCCGCGCGGATGTCGTCTGGATCGACCTTTTCGAGCCGGAAGGCGACGAAAAGCGTTCTGTCGAGCAGTTCCTCGGCACTGAAATCCAGAGCCGCGCCACCGCAGAAGAGATTGAAAGTTCCTCCCGCTACAAGGAAACGGACGAGGCCATCTTCGCCAACACCAACTTCCTCATGCCGGGTCCGGACGAATACAGCATGGAGGCCGTCTCCTTCATCCTCACCGACGGCGTCCTCACGACCCTGCGCGACGTTCCCCTCCGTTCCTTCACGGAGCTCCAGCGCAAACTCCTGCGCATGAGCCACCTCTACCCCAACGGCTACTGGATTTTCGTCTCCATCCTCGACCAGCGCGTCGATCTGGACGCCGATATGATCGAGCTCATCTCCAAGGAGATCGCCCAGTACAGCCGCCGCATCAACCAGCAGGAAGACATCGACGAGGATTTCCTCCTGGACATCAACCAGTTGCAGGAAAATACCATGACCGTCCGCGAGAACATCGTGGACAAGCAGCGCCTCATCACCAACATCACCAAGAGCGACAAACTCCCCGAGGCGCTGGACGGCCGTTTCGCCGTGCTCCAGCAGGATATTTCCTCCCTGATCAACCATACCAACTTTTCCTTCGAGCGTCTGGAATACCTCCAGGACACCGTGGTCGGTCTGATCAACCTCGAGCAGAACAAAATCATGAAGGTCTTCACCCTGGTGTCCCTCCTGCTGATGCCGCCCACCCTGGTGGCCAGTTTCTACGGCATGAACGTGGACCTTCCCATTGCCGGCTGGCATTGGGCCTGGATCGCCATCATCGGCGTCATGATCCTTTCCTTCTGCATCGTCCTCTACATCTTCAAGAAAAAGAAGATGCTGTAAGCATGTGGCGCGGATTCCCCCGCCTGCCGCGCCCCAAATGGTACCTGTGCGATGAAACGAGCTGTCGCCATCCTGCTGCTGATGATGCTCTGGGGCCTTTCCGCCGCGGGGCAGGTCCGGAAAATCTCCGGCCGGGTGCTCGACCCCGACGGACAGCCCGTCATCGCAGCCGGCGCCGTGTGCCCGGAGAAACCCTCCGTCGGCACCGTCACCGACCTGGACGGCCGCTTCACCCTCAGCGTTCCCGACGGCGTAAGCCGCATCCGTTTCTCCGCGGTGGGCATGCAGCCGGTCGACTACACGCTCCAGGAGGACGGCGCCGGGGACATCACCATCGTCCTGCCCTGGGAGGAGAACACCCTCGACCAGGTGGTCGTGACCGGATACGCCCAGACCACCGTCAAACGCATTACCGGTTCCGTGGGCATCCTCGACAAGGAAACCTTCGAAGCCAAGCCCCTCGCCTCGGTCGGCGCCCTCATGCAGGGCGAGATCGCCGGCGTCCAGATCCAGGCCGTATCCGGCCAGCCGGGCACCCAGTCACGCATCCGCATCCGCGGCACCAACAAGATTTCCGGCAGCGGCTCCCCGCTCTGGGTGGTGGACGGCGTCCCCCTGCAGAACGACTCCCCCAACCTGACCAGCGAGCAGCTGGCCACCGGCGGCTTCGACGACATCTTCGTCAGCGGCGTGGGCGGCATCAACCCGGGCGACATCGAATCGGTGACCGTGCTCAAAGATGCGGCCGCCGCGGCCATCTACGGCTCCCGTGCCGCCAACGGCGTCATCGTCGTCACCACCCGCCGCGGCCAGTCCGGAAAGATGCGCGTTTCCTACAACAACAACTTTACCTGGTCCTTCCGCCCCCAGCGCAGCCTCGACCTGATGGACGCGGGCGAAAAACTCGACTGGGAACAGACCCTCTGGGATGAATTCTCGGCCGCCGGCTTCGCCGCGGGCGCTTATTACCCCGTCATCGGCATCGTGGGCCAGGTCCGCTCAGGGGCCGGTCCTTTCGCGGGGATGGACGCGGCCGCCCGGGACGCCTACCTGCAGGGCCTCCGCGGCGTCAGCACCAACTGGTACGACATCCTCCTGCGCAACGCCTTCTCCCACAACCACCACCTCAGCATCTCCGGCGGCGCCGACCGCTATACCTATTATGTATCCGGCGGCGTGAACGACGAGAACGGCATGCTCCGCAGCAACAACTACCGCCGCTACAACCTCACGGCCAACATGACCATGACCCCGTCCGATCGGGTCCGCCTGGAGGTGGGCGTGGACGCGTCGCGGCAGAAGAGCCGCAGCCCCGACAGCAGCGTCAATCCCTTCACCTACGCCTATTTCGCCAACCCTTACGAACGCGCCTGGAACGCCGACGGTTCCTACGCCTCCGACAACACTTTCTTCTCGCTGGGCTATTACAACGGCCGCGGGGTGGAGCAGGTGATGCCGGACGAGGGCTTCAGCATCCTGCGCGAACTCGACAACAACTACACGGCCACCACCAACTCCGCCCTTACCCTGCGCGGCCAGCTGGACGTCAAACTCTGGGAGCCGCTGCATTTCGTGGGCCTGGCCTCCTACAGTTATTCCTCCAACGAGACGGACAAGGTGGTGGAAAAATCGACCTATACGGCCTTCCGCGACCGGCTGGGCAACGATGACAAATCGCAGGGCAACCGCTACGGCAACATCGCCCAGAACCGCACGGGGCGCAACAGTTACGTCCTCCGGGGCCATTTCGCCTTCAACAAGACCTTCGGCTCGCGCCACACCCTGAACGCCCTGGCCGGCGCCGAAATCCGCGGCTCCTCGTCCAACACCATCTATTCCAAGCGGTACAACTACGACCCCGTCACCGGCACCAGTTCCCTGCCGCCTATTTCCGGGCCTGCCGACCAGTGGCTCAGCCAGGTCGAGCGCCTCAACGGCCAGTATTTCACCGAAAACCGCTACGCCTCCTTCTACGCCTCCATAGACTATTTCCTCGGCCGGACGCTGGTGCTGAACGCCTCCGTGCGCACGGACGGATCCTCCAACTTCGGCAGCAAACGCCAGTTCAACCCAACCTGGAGCGCCGGCGCCGCCTGGCACCTGGGCGAGGAGCGCTGGATGCCTTCGGTCATCTCCCACGCCACCCTCCGCGCCGCCTACGGCTTCACGGGGGACATTTCCACCAGCACCACCCACCAGTTGGTGATGCGCTATCTCCAGCAGGAGTACCGCTACTACGGCAAGGATTCCTACATGCTCGGCACCATTCCCTCGGCGCCGAACCCCAACCTCGGATGGGAGAAGACCTCCGACGCGAAAATCGGCCTGGATTTCGGTCTGTGGAAGGACAGGCTGACCGTCAATACCGAGGCCTATTACCGTTTCTCCTCCGACGTCGTGAGTTCCACCATCGTCCAGTCCACCACGGGATTCACCTCCGTCTATGTCAACTCGGCCGACATCGCCAATACCGGCGTCGAACTCACCCTCAGCGGCAAGATCCTCCAGGAACGGGACTACCACCTTTCCGCCTCGGTCAATGTGGCCTACAATGCCAACAAAGTGGTCCGCTACCGGCCTTCATGGACCTCCGGCATCACCTCGCGCGACCGGTACGTGGAGGGCTATCCCGTCGGCGCCATCATCTCCGGCGAAATGGCCGGCATCGACCGGACCTCCGGCCTGTACGCCTTCCGCCTGCGGGACGACGCCACCCTGCGGAACATCACCGACCTCAACAACCCCGACAACTACCGCATCTACCTCGGTACGACCATCGCCCCCGTTTCGGGCGGCTTCAACATCTCCGCGGGCTACAAATGGCTGCGGCTGAGCATCTCCGGCGTCTATTCCCTCGGCGGCAAGGTCTTCGACCGCATCGTCTCCCCCGCCAGTTATCTGAACGCCCTCCACAACGGGCTCTCCACCGAAGAAATCCAGAGCCAGTACAGCGACCTCTACAGCAACCACCTCAATGTCACGCGCGACCGCACCGACCGCTGGACGGCCTCGAACAACTTCGGCGTGAAGTATCCGCGCATCTATGACCGCTTCGACGCCCGGTACAATTTCGCCGCATCCAACCCGATGGATTTCAGCATCCTGGACGCCATCTACCTCAAAGACGTCAGTTATCTGCGCATCAAGAGCATCCTCCTGAGCGCTTCCTGCCCCGAATCCTGGGTCAAGGCCCTGCACCTGCGCAGCCTGAGTTTCCACCTTTCGCTGGGCAACTTCCTGACCTTCACCTCTTACGACGGCATGGACCCGGAAGTGCCGGGCGCCACCTATCCCACCACCCGCAGCCTGTCCTGCGGCCTGAGCCTCGAATTCTGATGAAACGCCTTTCCCTCATACCCTTCCTCCTGCTGCTGGCTTCCTGCACCCGGTTCCTGAACGTGCAGCCGCAGGGATACGTCCTGCCCAAGACGGACGAGGAATTCGCCGCCATCCTCCACAACCATCTGCGGGACATCGAAGGCGGCGGCGACGAGTACATCGTCGGGAACATGGAGACCATCGAACGGCTGGAGGCCTTCGCCGACGACCTGGACGCCAACCTGAACGTCGGCAGCATCCCGGCCTACGCCGGCGACCGCATCGGCCCCATGCAGAGCCTCTGGCGCGACACCTGGAGCGTCGTGCGCGACTGCAACATCGTCATCGGCAACCTCGACGGCCGCTCCTCCGACCTGGCCCGCAGCGCGCTTTCCTGCGCCTACAGCATCAAGGCCCTGTGCTACCTCAACCTCCTCAAGGACTTCTGCCAGCCCTGGGAGGACGGGGCCGCCGCCGACCTGCCCGGCCTTCCCGTCGTGGACGAGTTCGACATCGCGGCCCGACCGGCCCGTGCAAGCCTCGCGGACACGAAGACCTATATCACGGGCCTCTTCGACAAAGCCCTGGCCCTGCACCCCTCCGACCCGCTCTTCCTCTTCACCGAATGGCCCGTCAAGGCCTACAAGGCCCGCCTGCTCTTCTGGACGGAGGACTGGGACGCGCTGGTGCCGCTGTGCGAAGACATCCTGAAGAACAGCGGATTCAGCATCAGCACCCGGGCGGACTTCCCCGCTGTCATCGGGGCGCAGAACGACCGTCTCGGCGAGGTATTGCTCCGCAGCCACATCAATAACTCCAGCGAACTCGACTGGTATTTCTCCGCCGTCCGCGGCTATATCACCACCCGCCCGGCCTCGGCCTCTCTCATCGGCCTTTTCGACAAAGAGAAGGACGTCCGCTACGCCTGTTCCTTCTCCGACCGCTGGACCAACGTCAAGCCGCCCGAGCGGCGCATCCGCCTGTCGGAAGTCGTGCTCATGCTCGCCGAGGCCTATGTCCACAGCGGCTCGCCGGAGAAGGCGTATCCGCTGCTGAACGACCTGCGGGCCGAGCGCATCGAAGGCGTCACGCCCCTGTCCGAGGCCAATCTGCCGCCTGTACGCAGCGACGACCGGATCAAGGTCGATGCGACCGGGAAGCCCATGACCCCGCTCCTGCAGGCCATCCTGGACGAGCGCCGGCGCGAACTCTACATGGAGGGCGACCGCTGGTACGAACTCAAGCGGAACGGGACGCCCGAATGGTGGATCATCAACAATGGCCTCAAATACACCACCCGCGCCTACCTCTACACCGCGCCCATCCTCAAGTCGGACGTGGACCTCAATCCCGACCTGAAGCAGAATCCGGGGTATGTGTATTGATGCAAAACCATTTAACTGATTAATTTGCGCACGATGAAGAAAATAATTGCTATCTTGTCCCTCGCTTTGCTGCTGGTCCTCGGCGGATGCAGCTACGACCGCCAGCCCCCGAAGACCTCCGATGCGGCCAAGGACTACATCATCCC
>CAMIYB010000068.1 GCA_946402945.1 uncultured Bacteroidales bacterium
CTCGGGATTTCCGAATCCCGCCTCACGCCGGTAGGGAAGGGTTCCCACGAGCCGGTCGCCTCCAACAATACGGACGAGGGCCGCGCGAAGAACCGAAGGGTCGAGTTCGTCAAGAAATAAGATGAAACGTCTTGTCATACTGGCGGCTGCGCTCACCCTGGGCGTCGCCGCCTTTGCGCAAAAGCGCTATGTCTCCACCCCGCTCGTCGAGGCGATCGAGAGCGGGAAGTACTACATGAAACTTTCGATGGACATGGGCGGCCGGAAGGCCACCCTGGAGACGGCCTCGCGCGCCGGGGTGACGATGTCGCGGATCCAGATGCCCGGGATGGACGCCGTCATGCTGGCGGCGGACGGCCGCGTGTACCAACTCGACGAAAAGGCGAAGACCTGGCGGGCGGGGATGGGCCTCACGCCGATGCCCGGCAAGATGGTCTTCGTGCGGCAGGGTACCTGCAAACTCAGCGGAAAGGACGGCTGGTATTTCGACGAATACCGTTCCGACGGCACGACGATTACCTTCTACTACAATTCCGACAAGGTCGCGGTCATCGACCTCGGCGACCCGCAGATGGGGCCCATGGCCCTTCAGTCCTTCAGTCCGACCATCCCCAGACACATGTATTTCTGCGTCGGCAACGACTGGAAGGGGAGCGGGATGGCGCCGCCGCGCTGCGCGTCCCCGTGGGTGGATAACGGCCCGGCCGTGGAACTCGCCTGTGGAGGCGGCCTCGGCCCGATCGCGGTCAGCGCCAAGCAGACCGCCAGCGTCCCGGCCCTCGGTGGGGCGTCCACGCCGGAGCCCACGGTCGCCCGTTCGGATCTGAAAGTGACTGCCGAGGGCGTCCGCAAGGCCTTCGAGCAACTGCAGAAAGAGTCCAAAGGCAAGACGGCCCCGCAGATCGCCCAGAGCATCATGGACTTCAACGCCAAGGCGGGCGAGATGATGCTGCTCGGGGTCGTGACGGGCGAAATGATCGAGATGGCCATCGCCCGCTGCAAGGTGTATCCGCATCCTTCTCTCCTGACGACTACGGGCAACATGCTGCTCGTGGCGGAGGACCCGAAGACCGCCCTGGAGTATTTCGAGGGCGCATCGGAGTTGCAGCCGGACTTCGAAGAGCCCCTCTACGGCCAGGTCGAGTGCCTGCTGGATATGGGCCAGGTCGAGAAGGCCCGCAAGGTGGTCCCCAAGATCATCGAAGTGACGTCCCGGCGCCGCGAGCCGGACGGCAAGGCCTGGCTGTACAAGGCCCTGCTCGATGCGCAGTCAAGTCCCGTTGAAGCCGCCGGCGCCCTGTTCAAGTCGCTTTCGCTGGGCTATTTCGGCGAGAATACCGTGAGCCTGATCAGTTCGCTCCTCAATGAGATCGACCGGGCCGAGATGAACGCCTCGCTCGACGAGGAAGACTTTATGATCCTGATAGACAAGGTGTTCTCGCCCGAGAACCTGGAGAATATCCGCAAGGGGGTCACCTATGGCTACGATGACTTTTTCCCCGCCGACCAGGCCGGTTTCAGCGCCACGCCCGCCGGCGACCTGGAGGCCAACCGCAGCAACAACGCCCGCATAGCCGGCGACTACCAGGGCCGCAGCAACCAGCACTGGGCCAAGGCCGAGAAGGCCGTCAAGAATGGCCCCGCCGTCAGTTTGCTCTACACAATGGAGGCGGCCTACCTGCCGGACAACATGGCCCGTCTCGTCGAAGAGGCCAAGACCCGTCCCGAGACGCAGGATGCCCTCCGGAGCAGCGCAGAAGCCCGCAAGGAGGTCGCCAAGATCGGGGTGCCGGAACGCCTGCGCGCCGGTCTGGAAGAAGCCTATGTCAAGTACACCCAGGCCCAGTGCTTCGAGCAAAATGTGGACGGGTTCTACCTCTTCGACGCCCGCGCCTTCTGGTGCCTCCGCCTGCTGGAGCGCTACTATAAATACCGTCTGGACTATGTCTGCGGCGTATTCGGCGACTTCGACGACGAGACACGCACCTTCCACGGCTATCTGCCGGAAGGCTTCAAGACCAACATCCTCAACCACGTCAAGCAGACCGACAAGGACATCTCGCTCGGCGAGGCGATGGACAAGCGGCAGACCGCGGAGGCGTTGAAACTCTATAAAAAGTGCGACGGCGAATTCAAGGCCTGGTGCGCGGCCCATCCGGACGCTTCGGATGCCGCGATAGACCGGGCCCAGCGCCGCATTTTCCGGCCCTATCGCATCCTGACGGAAGTGACGCATCCCCTGGAACGGCTCGACCAGATCGAGGTCCCTTCCGAGACGGAAAAGGTCAATTCCTACATGGTCTATTACAACGGAACGGTCCGCCCTGTGCTGGCCGAGTGGTGGCAGGACATCTCGAAGTACTGCTCCTACTGCAATGACGGAAATGTCAGCACCTATTTCTGGTACAGGACCCTGGCTCTGATTTATGGCGAGTACGCCGCCACGTTTTCCGCCAAGGCCACTGCGGGCGACGTCCTCCACGATGCCCGCCTGAGAATCCTCAAGGCCGAGGCGGAGATCAAGGAAGAGCAGTGGCAGGATCATCAGGAGGCAGTCGCCGAGCACGAGCAGGCGGAGAAAGACGCCCGCGACCTGGCGGAGTTCGAGGGGAGGAGATGGTTCGGCCTGAGCGACCTTTACATCTCGATGCAAACGCCGATGGGCGAAATCAGCCTGGGCCTGAAGGAGGGGAAAGTGGGCTTCCATCTCGATGTGGAGCGTTCCTATGTCCGCCCCGAACCGCTTGACGCAAAGAAGGTGAAATCTTCCATCCTGACGGACGAGAACGTCAACGGTTTTATCCAGAATACAATCCAGAGCGCGGCGGATGGCATGGGCTTGGGCGGAATGCCTGCCGGCAACGTTATTATGGGGATGAGAGCCCTTACCGGCAGGCTCATCGACACCAAGGATGAGACGAAGTACAATATCTCCCGCGACTCCGCCGGCAATATGCAGATCCACCGGATGGACAGCCGGAAGTACGATCTCGCCGGGTATGGCACGGTCACGACCGACCATATCCAGGTAGGACGGATCCGGGCCCGCCGCGATGTGGCCACATACGGCTTCGGAGGCTTCTTCTCCGTCTCGGGAGGCAGTACAGTAATCAGGAAATAATATGAAGAGACTCTTACTTTTACTTGCATTGCTATGCACCACGGTTGCCCGTGCCCAGGACGAGCCGGAGCCGCCCACCTGGATCAATGTGTCCGAGATCGCATTTGCCGCCGGCGGCGGCACCGACCGGAGCAACGCGCTGATCCAGTATATGATGTTCACGGACAAGACCTGCAAGGAGAATCAGGAACTGTTCGCCCGGGTGAATACGCTGCTTGATGAAATCGCGCAGGAACATGTAAATCAAGTCGTTCCCGAGACCATCAAACTGCACGAAGAAATGATTGCCCAGTTGCGTCAGACGCTCCAGGATCACCCTGAACTCGCCGGCCAGCTGGATGAGGCGATAAAGGAGTTCGAACGGCAGAAGAAGGAGGCCCTGGCCGAGTATGTCAAGCCGTCCAAGAGTTATACCTACGATCCGGCGACCATCCTGCGCTCTCTCAAGGCCATTGCCGTGAACCAGAAGATCTACACAGGTTATTGGGAAGCGGGGAACGGCCTGTACAGCGTGAATGAATCGCCCCGCTACTGCAGTCTGGATGAGGATGACAGGTATTCCCACACCAAGATCACTTTCGACGAAAAGGACAGTTACAAATGGGGCCTTATCGACGAAAACGGCCGCCAGGTCGCGCCTTTCCAATATAGCCTGGTCAATGCAAATGCACTGTATCCGGACGCATTCCCCGACATGGACCTGATGTTCGTCTATAAGCGCGAGCCGGACGGAAGCGTCCATGCCGGCGCCCTGAACTACCGCGGCCAGGCCCGGATTCCCTTCATCTATGACGACAACCACATCGATGTCTATCACCGCGAGGACTTCGTTCCCTTCGAGAAGAAGGGCAAGATAGGCCTTGTGAGCATCCATGGGGGCAGGGAAGTGCTTCCGTTCGAATATGTCAGTTTCAAACGCATTTTGGGCGGATGGATCGTCAGCAAGGACGATAAGCACTATGGGATGGTCAGCGTCAAGACGGGACAGCCCGTCACCCCTCTGATGTATTCGGACCTGTGGAGCGACAGCGATCCGTCCTTCCTCCGTTTCGACGGAAAGATCGATTATCTGGGCGAGGACGGCCGGCTGGTGCGCACCGAAGATGCCCCGAAAGATTAGGAATCAATTAAACCCTCTATCGTATGAAAAAAGTCCTCACAATCCTTGCCATGGCAGCCCTGGTGCTGTCCTGCGGCAACAATGGCGGCTCTAAAAGCGGCGCGAAAGGCGGCTCTGACGGCGAAAAGGCCAAGGAAGAGACCAAGGCGGCGGGCGCTGCCAAAAGCAAGATTTCCATCGGCGACAAGTTCGCTTTCGCCGGCCTGCAGAGCGACAAACTGGTCCCGGAATTCGCCGTGGAACTCAGTGAATTGTCCGTCGATCCCCGTTCGGAGAGCAAACCCATGAAGGACGAAGCCTTCTTCTACACCGGCGTCGACATCACGAAGATCCCCGCCGACAAGGTCCAGGCCTATCTCCAGGGCGTCTATTCCGCCGTGAAAGCGGCGGCCGACGACGGCAAGGTCTTCAAGGCGAAGGGCCTGTCCGGCGACGAACTGGGCGAGGAGATTACGGCCGCTCCCACCACGGACAAGCCGGCTGCGACCGTCATGTACCTCTACCGGCACGACGGCGTCTGGTTCAACGTCAGCGTGGGCCACAAGGCCTATTTCCGCAAGTTCAAGAAGGACTATGGCGAGAAATGGATCGGCGCCGGCGTCACCGTCAAGGAAATGCTCGGCGAAGTGAAATAGCCCGCCCCGCGACTCCTTTCACCCGGCACCCTCCCGTGCCGGGTTTTTTCGCGTAAAATCGCCAAAATTTTGCGCAGAGTCGGTAAAACGCCTAAAAAAATTTTGCGCAGAGTCGGTAAAACGCCCTAAAAAATTTTGCGCAACTGAAATAAGCCGCTATCTTTGCAGCAGGAAAAAGAACAATGTTTATGGAAGGAAGACTTTTCAAAAGGAAATTCTACGAAAAGATGCTCGCCTGGAAGCGGGATAAGGACGGCAGCACGGCTCTCTTGATCAAGGGGGCCCGTCGTGTCGGCAAGTCCACCATCGCAGAGGAATTCGCAAAGAATGAATACGAGTCGTACATTCTGGTAGATTTTACCAAGGTCGGTCCGGAGATTCCGGCGCTGTTCAACGATGTCTCCGACCTGGACCGTATCTTCATGGCGCTGCAATTCTACTTCAACGTCACATTGATACCCCGTAAGTCCGTCATTATTCTGGATGAGATTCAGGAGTGCCCGAAAGCCCGCCAGGCCATCAAAGAACTGGTGGGAGACCATCGTTATGATTACATCGAAACGGGCTCTCTGATCAGTATCAAACGCAAAACGCAGAATATCCGTATTCCCAGTGAAGAAACCCGCCTGACGATGTATCCCATGGATTATGAAGAGTTCCGCTGGGCGATGGGAGACGAAACGACCGTTCCGCTGCTCGCCCGGGCATTTGCGGCAGGGCATCCGCTCGGCGATGCGGCCCATCGCAAGGTCATGCGGGATCTCCGCCTCTATATGCTGGTGGGCGGGATGCCTCAGGCCGTGAATACCTATCTGGATACGCAGAATCTTTCACTCGTCGATGCAAGCAAGCGGGAGATCCTGGAACTCTACAATGATGATTTTTACAAGATCGACCCCAGCGGGAAAGCCGCCAGCCTCTTCAAGGCCATTCCTGCGCAACTCTATAAGAATGCCTATCGATACCAGACTACCCCTGTGATCGGCGAAGTGGAAAACGCCGCACTTTTCACCCTCCTTCACGAAATGGAGGAAAGCAAGACCGTTAACATCGCCCATCATGTGGATGACCCCAACGTCGGCCTGCCGATGACGGACAATCTGGGGAACTTCAAGATGTACGTGGGGGACACCGGCCTCTTCGTTACGCTGGCTTTCGCCGACAAAGAAGTGACGGAAAACGTCATCTACCAGAAACTCCTCTCGGACAAGCTGTCCGCCAATTTGGGCTATGTTTATGAAAACATTACGGCTCAAATACTTACCGCGGCCGGCAACAAACTCTTCTACCACACTTTCCCGGACGATAGCAGGCACTTCTACGAGATTGACTTTATCCTCTCCCGTGCCCAGAAGATTTGTCCCATCGAGGTTAAATCCTCCGGCTACAACACACACAAATCGCTGGATCTCTTCTGCAAAAAATACTCAGACCGGATCCGTACCCCATATCTTTTGTACACCAAGGACCTTCGGAAGGACGGCCCCCTCACCATGGCTCCCGTGTACATGGCAGGCCTGCTGTAGGGTTCTGCGACACGTGTGGAGCGAAATCCTGTTCCTACATTATCCGCTCTGTCGGAATAATTTATGTTGAAAACACCGTGGAGTTATCATTACAGCGATATCAAAATGTGTTAATAATAGCAAAATATGCAGAAGTCTTCTTTTTTACTTGTCGTGATTGTTGCTTTAGCTGTGTCTTTTTCTGTCCCATCCTGTGGAAGATTGCGGAATAAGCCGCTGGAAAAGGTAGTACCGCAGGATGGCGATATTGTCTTTCACGAATCTACTTCTCGTCAGAGTCCGATTATCAAGTTGGCTCAACATAGCAAATGGACTCACTGTGGAATCGTTTTTTTTCTAGGTGATAAAGCATATGTTTATGAAGCGGTCGAGCCTGTTAAATACACTCCGCTGAAAGATTGGATAAACCGAGGAAAGGATGGCGTCTATTGTGCAAAAAGATTAGAAACCCCGCTACCGACTTCGGCAATCAAAAGGATGAAGGCAGTTGGCGTTAAATATAAGGGAAAGCATTATGACGTGCTATTTCAGTGGAGTGATAACAAGATGTACTGCTCGGAATTGATCTGGAAGATTTACGCGCAGGGTGCAGGCATAGAGTTATGCGCGCCAGAGCAGTTCTCTGATTTCTCGATTTCGAATCCTGTCGTAAAGAAACTTATAACGGAACGATATGGTAATCAGTTTGACCCTTCAGAAAAAATAGTTTCTCCCAAAGCCCTGTATAAGTCTAGCTTACTTAAAGAAGTCCGTTACTCTGATCTGTAAGTAAGTCTTTTTCTTTGGCGGAAGGAAATC
>CAMIYB010000069.1 GCA_946402945.1 uncultured Bacteroidales bacterium
GACGGACGAGGGTCGAGCAGGACGGACGAGGGTCGAGCAGGACGGAGGAGGCGAGGGCAGGACGGAGGAGGCGAGGGGGCGAAGGATTATTGCAAAGCCGCGAGAATGGCCTCGACGGCCTGCTGCTCGGAAATGAGTCCGGTGTTCAGCACCAGGTCGTAGTTGCGCAGGTCGTAGCGGCTGACGCCCGCATAGCGCTTGATGTAGTTCTCGCGGCCTTCGTCCACCGTTTCAACGATTTTCCGTGCCTCGTCGGGGCTGACGCACTGGCGGGTGGCGACGCGTTCGATGCGCAGGGCCTTGGGCGCACGGATGAAGACGCTGAAGCGCTCCGGGCGGTCCTTCAGCAGGAAGAAGCCCGAACGGCCGGCGATCACGCACGGGCCCTCGTCCGCAAGTCCCTGAACGATAGCCGATTCCGCCTCGAACACCTTGTCGGACGGATTGACGGAAACGGTCGCGTAGGTGTAGTCGAAAACGGGTGAGGGCATGACCATCGATCCCAGCACGGGCCAACTCGTACGACGGTTGGCCTTGAGGCGTTCGATTTCTTCAGCGTCGAGATGGAACTGTTCCATCAGACCCTTGATCACGGCTTTGTCGTAGAAGGGCACATTGAGCCTGCGGGCTACTTCCTGCCCGATGCTGCGGCCGCCGGAGCCGATTTCCCGGCCGATCGTGATGAGTGTCTTTCCCATATATAACTATCTGTCAAGTGCCTCACGGACCGCCTCGCCGATGGCCTCGCCGCGCAGGTTGCGCCTGGCGATGGTGCCGTCCGGGGCGAAGAGGATGATATGCGGGATGGCGTTGATGCCATATTTCTCGGCGCCGACCGAGGCCTCGAGAATCTGCGGATAGGTAATCCCCAGACTTTCAATCGCTTTCAGGGTGTTGGCCCGTTCGTCCCAGACCGCTACGCCGAGCACGTTGAAATCCGTTCCCTTGTACTGCTCGTACACGGAGATAATGTTGGGGATCTCCCGGCGGCAGGGACCGCACCAGCTGGCCCAGAAGTCCACCAGGACCCAGGCGCCCTTGCCGACATAGTCGGAGAGTTTCTGGCCGTCCGCCTCGAAATCGATGAAGGGCTGGCCTTCCCCGCTGACGCGGAGGGCTCCCAGCGCCGCGATGGAAGACTGGACCTGCCGGGTCTTCCGGGCGTTCGGCCCGAGAAGTTCGAAGAGTTCTCCGGCCTCGTCAAGGGACAGTTCGGACCAGACATCCACCAGGGCGTTGACCCCGATGAAGTTGTCGGGATTGGCCCTGACCGTCGCCTTCTGATGGGCGATGTATTCCGCCTCGATGGCTTCCGCCTGGGCGTCCTGATCCTCCTCCGGCAGGTCTTTCAGTCCGGTAAAACGGGCGCTCAGCTCTTTCTCCCAGGCTTTTTCCGCCTCCAGGGCGGCATTGAGGGAAGCCTTCCCTTTGGCGGAAAGCTGCGGTTCGTCGCCCGTGAAATCGATGGCGAGGTCGCGTCCTTCCAGGATGAAGGAGATCCGGTCCGAGCCCGCCGCGGCGACCGCGATGACGGCGGGGTTGGTAGCCAGGCTGATGCAGGCCTTGCCGTCCCGGGGCGTCAGGAGCGTATCCAGGTCATAGTCCATGACCAGGACCCGGACCGGATCCTCGCCGGCTACGACAAACTGCGCGAGAGTGGTCTCCTTGGGGGAGGCGGCGCACCCGGCTACCAGCAGAGCGGCCAAAAAGAGTCCTTTTTTCATTGTCGTCCGCTGCCGGAACACTTAGTTCCGGGAGAGTTTGAAGCCGAGTTTCATGTCGTTGTAGTTCTCGGCGAGGGTGGCGAAAGTGGAGGCGGTGCTGCTCTGCTTGGCGACATAGGCCAGTGCCTTCTTCAGGAACTCCATGAGTTTGCCGCTGTCGAAAAGCATCTCGCAACCGGTGGCGGTGGCCTTCAGGGTTCCGGTCATGTTGAGGAACTTGAGGGTCTTGCCGAACTGGAGCTGGACGCGGGCGCCGTCATCGAGGGTCTTCCAGGTACCGCTGATCGGAATGGCGCCGATGGTGCAGACGAAGGAAAGGTCCTCGTTGAAGGTGAATTTCATGGAACCGGGTTTGATGCCGATCTTGGCGAGATATTCGTCCATCTTGCCCTCGATGCCGCCGGCGGCCGCCGAACTGGCGATGTTGGCCACGGTGTTGTCACCGCTCAGGGCGATGGCGGCACCCTGATAGGTCCAGTTGCCCGGGAGGCTGACCACGTTGGTCTGGCCGGTGAAGGCATAGACAACGTTGCTGACGGTGTTGAGGATGCTGCCGAGATCGGTACCACCCTCGGAGGATTTACCGGTCAGGCCGCCGAGGAGGCCGCCCAGACCCTGCGCGTTCACGGCGCCGGCCAGCATCAGGCTGGCGGCAAGGACTGCAAAAATCTTTTTCATTGTATCAAGTGTTTTGGTTGTTGGCGATTATCTCTGACAAAGATAAGGAATTCCGCTTGAAATTCCTACTGGTCTTCTTCCGGCCAGCCCTGGGCCCGGAGCGGAAGTTCCACGCCCTCCGGAGTCACGAGCACCGTACCGACCTCCTTCAGGGCCAGGTGGCCGATGATGTCGAAAGTCTGGAAATCGTGGCGGAAGCGCTCCGCCTGCGCGATGGGCACCGTCAGCAGGAGCCGATAGTCCTCCCCGCCGCCGCAGGCGACAGAAACGGGGTCGATGTCGAGTTCCCGGCCGAGATCGAAACTGCCGGCCTCGAAGGGGATCTTGTCGGCGTACACCTTGACGCCGAGGGAGGTACGGGCGGCGATGCGTTTGACGGCATCGGCCAGGCCGCGGGTCACCAGGCAGCCCGAAGTAGGGGTGATGCCCGAGTCCTCGAGTTGTTCGACAAGGGCGGGGTTCAGTTCCGGCTTGAGGTAGGAGGCGATCATCATGCGGTATTGGGTCAGGTCGGGCTCCCGGCCGTCTTTTTCAAAGGCGGCCTTCCCCCGCTGGAGCACCCGCTGGCCGAAATAGGCGCCACCCAGGTTGCCGGAGACGCAGAGGAGGTCCTTGCTTTGCGGCTTCCCAAACCAGCGGGTCCCGGCACCGGTGGCCGAAAGGCTGACCGACAGGCCGTTCTGCGAGGGGATGAGGTCGAGGGTAAGCATCCCGAAACCCTGGTCGGAGGCCGTCCGCCAGATTCCCTCCCAGAGCTGTGAAATCTGGGCGAAATCGAGTTTCGCCGAGACCCCGATCACCACGTTCAGGCAACGGGGACGGGCCAGGTGGGCGTACAGTTCCCCGGCGACGGCGACCACGCACTTGAAGCCCAGGTGCTGCAGGGGGAAATAGACCAGGTCGAAGTCTGTCCCTTCCAGGAAAAGACGGGAGGCCGAGCAGATATGTTCTCCTTCCTGCGGCGTGAAATGGGTTTCATCGCCATTGATGTAGCAGCTGTCTTTGAAAAGCCGGGCGAGCGCCTCGATGCGCCCGATATCGGAAAACTGTTCCATAAAAATTCTTTATCTTTGCAAAAATACGGAATTCTGCCGATTATGAAAAAAATACTTTTCCTTCTTGCGGCCGTCCTTGCGCCGCTCTGGGCCTCCGCCCAGATCTCCGTCATGTCGTACAACATCCGTTACGGCACCGCCGGCGACGGCACCAATTCCTGGCGCTACCGGGCCGGCGCGGTGCTGGAAATGATTGAGGACCAGGCACCTGACGTGATCGGCATGCAGGAGGCCCTCCTGGACCAACTGCAACTGCTGGGCGAATTCGGCAAGGGCTACGCCTGGGTCGGCGTGGGCCGCGACGACGGCCGGAAAGCCGGGGAAATCATGGCCATTTTCTACAACAAAAAGCGCATCGCCGTCCAGAAATGGGGGACTTTCTGGCTGTCGGAGACCCCGGACAAGCCCTCGCTCGGATGGGACGCGGCCTGCCGCCGCACGGCGACCTGGGCCATCCTTAAAGACAAAAAATCTGGACGTAAATTCCTGATGGTCAACACCCATCTGGACCACATCGGGCAGCAGGCCCGGGAGAAGGGCGCGGCCCTCATCCTGGAGAAAATCGCCGCCCTGAACAAACAGGGCATCCCTGTGGTGCTGACCGGTGACATGAACTCCGTATCGGCCGACCCGGCCCTGCAGGGCTTCGAAGCGACCCTCCTCAACACCCGCGCCCACGCCGTCTCCGCCGACCAGGGCGGCACCTTCCACGACTGGGGCAAAATCCGCAACCCCGACCCCATCGACCACATCTACTACCGCGGCTTCAGCACCTGCACGCGCCTGGAAGTCGTCCGCAAGACCTACGACGGCCGCGCCTTCGTCTCCGACCACTATCCCATCAAGGCCACGCTGGTATTCTGACGACAATCGCTCCGGGCTATTTGCAATTCAAAAAATTATTGTAACTTTGCAGTCCAATTCGGTGTTCGGCATTCCCGACCCCAACAGGAGAGGTGGGTGAGTGGCTGAAACCAGCAGTTTGCTAAACTGCCGTACGGGTAACCGTACCACGAGTTCGAATCTCGTCCTCTCCGCAAAGTATTGATTGACAGCCGGTTGCGCAAGCAACTGGCTGTTTTCGTGTTCGTCGGACAGGGCGCTTGCTCTCTGTCCGACGTGCGCGGAAACAGCCACAAGGCCTGAAGGGCCGTCGGCTGTCAATCCATAACTTTGTCCGGACCCTCCGGGAGGACAAGAGATGCCGGAGCGTAGCGACGGAATCTCGTCTTTATCGATTGCTTGGAATCCGATAAAATGCCAATTTATCGTGTTTAAACAGAAAATGCTTATCTTTGTTCTATAAAAAATGTTGAATTATGGCGAAGAAAAAGAAAGAATACGATATCATGAAAAAGTGTTTAATATTGATTGCGATGGCTTCTGTTGTGCTTTCTTGCACCACCAGAACCATCGACGAAGAAAAGATGATGAACAAGATCCGTGGTGGATGGGTCGGAAAGGTGATCGGCGTCCAGTATGGACAGCCTTTCGAGTTCTGGTATCTGGGGCAGACCAACGACGGTGAACTCAACTGGGATCCCGCTTGCGTGGAAGGTGCCTTAGGTCAGGATGACATTTACACTCAGATGTCGTTCATGCAGACGTTCGACACTTATGGGCTTGACGCCACCCCCAAGCAACTTGGCGACGCTTTCGCAAACGCCGGATTCAGCCTCTTCCACGCCAATCTCCAGGGACGCAAGAACATTTTCGATGGCATCGCTCCCCCACTCAGCGGCTCCGCCAAATACAATGCACATGCGGATGATATTGATTTCCAGATAGATGCAGATTTTATCGGATTTATGAACCCTGGAATGCCGCATGCTGCATACGAGTACTGCGACCGCATCGGCCATATCATGAACGACGGTGATGGATTCTATGGAGGCGTCTTTGTGGCCTCGATGCATACCTTAGCGTTCTTCGACGACAATATTCTGAGGATCGTTGAAAAGGCTCTCAGATGCATCCCCGCCGAAAGCGCATATGCACGCTGTATCCGTGAAGTCGTGGATGCCTACAAAGAGAATCCCGATGACTGGAAGGCCGCCTGGCAGCGACTTCACGACAAATGGGAGGACCATATCTGCACCCCATATCATCCGTTCAATATAGATGCAAAGATGAACGGGGCCTACATCGTAATCGGCCTCCTCTACGGGAAGGACGACTTCGCAAAGACCATGGAAATATCCATCCGGTGTGGTCAGGACTCAGACTGCAACCCGTCCAATGCCGCCGCTCTATGGGGAATCATCCACGGCTACGATGCCATCCCCAAAGAATTTAAACAGGGAATTCCGGCAATGGAAGACAGGAAATTCGCCTTTACCGACTACTCTCTCAACGACGCCTGTGACAAAGTCATGGAGTTCATGAAGGAGAACATCATCAGGAACGGTGGGAAAATCCGTGGAAACAAACTCATCATCAAGACCCAGACACCCGGATTCGAGGGGGAATGCGTGCAAGCTTTCCCGGGCATGAAGTATTCAACATCCATCCATTGCAACGACCCTGCGTGGAGATACTCGGGAGCATGGAGGGAATTTGTTGAGGTTGACGACGACGCTGTTTTTAAGGAAACCCGGGAAGCAGACGCTTTCGCCGAAGTGGATTTCGAAGGACGGATGGTTACCCTTATAGGCGCCTGGGATAAGGACTGCGGCATGGCTGATGTGTATCTTGACGGAGAAAGAATCCGCAGGATAGACAATTACATCAACTATCGCTGTGGATTCAGTGGGATCAACCGTCAGACTCTCTTCGTGGCATCCGGTCTCGAAGGCGGGAAGCACACTCTGCGTATCGTGAACACTACGGACAAGAATCCCAAATCAGTAGGGAACAGCTTGATGTTCACACGGATAGACGTTTACGACAAGGCGGAATTAATCAGTTACTCGCAGCCGGGCAACTGTTTACCTTTTAGTGGACAGCACTATATTCCATTTCAAATCAAGTTATTTCCGGGTGTAAAGATACGCTTCTTTTCCCGGACTACCAAATGCAACCGGAACTTTTGTGGCAAATCAAGCGGTGTTTTTGTGGCAAATCAAGCGGAACTTTTGCGAAGAATGTTAGGAATCTGGGGGCCATCCGGGAATCAGACTAAGAGTTGAAGTACCTCCCCAGAATTTCT
>CAMIYB010000070.1 GCA_946402945.1 uncultured Bacteroidales bacterium
TTCCGGCTCGGGCTTGGGCGCGAGGGCCGCCTGCAAGCGGGCCACCTCCTCCTTCGCAGCCGCCTCGGCCGCAGCCGCTTCAGAGGCAGCCGAAGTTTCTTTCGACGGGGCCTCCTCCTTGGCTTTCGCTTCTTCCCTGGCCTTGGCCTCCTCCTCGGCGTGCTTCTTCGCGGCATAGTTCGGATCCTTCATCCGTTCTTCCTCCGCCGCCTTGGCCGCTTCTTCCGCCGCTTTCCGGCGATAGGCCGTCACCGCGTCCGCGGAGATATTTTTCAGCCGGGTCTCCGACACGCCGAACCAGGCTTCCGGCACCTGGAATTTCATCAGGGTCCTGTAGATCAGCGTATCCGCCCCCACGTACACCGTGTCGGCGGGCTGGTCCTTACCCCTTTCCGTCTGGCCGACGATGGCCGGATCGCGCGTCAGCGTCACCCGGGCGAGGGAGTCCTGGTAGTAAATCCTTCCCGCCACGGCGGACACGTTCTGGACCGTATCGGTCAACTGGACATGGCCGAGCATCTCCACGTCCATGAGATTCCGCCAGAAATAGAGGGAATCCGACCAGGATTCGCGCTCGTCGGTCAGCCCGTGGACGTCGCGGTAGAAAAGGAAGAGTTCCCGGTTCCGGTCGTACCAGCCGGCATTGGACGAAAGCATGTCATCGTCCCGCCACGCATCGGTCTGCAGGCCGAAGGTGGCCAGGTTGAGATCGGTGCGGTACTCCAGCCGGCTGGTTTTGACGAAGATGCTGTCCGTGAACATGTTCACGTTGTCCGTGAAGGTAAAGAGTTTGGCCTTGGAATCGTAGGTGCCCGTGATGCTTTCGATGATCTGGCCGTCCTTGTCCCGCATGGATCCGCCGTTCTGGAAAATGGCGACACTGTCCTTGGTGTTGTAGTCCAGATACTGCGTGCGGAGGGTGTTGTGGTCCTTGTCCTCGAGTTGGACGACGGAACCGCGGAACTTCGCCAGGTCCTCGGGGATGAGGTAGATGAGCCGGTCGCTGGTCAGCACCGTCTCGTTCTGGAGGATCTTTACGTGGCCCATGGCGTCGATCTGCTCGTTGCTCACGTTCCAAAGGGCCGTATCACAGATCAGGTAGGTGTTGTTGTGGAGGAAACGCGCCGGTCCCGTCACCTTGCGGTAACTGACGCCGTCCTTCTCGATCAGTTGGACCGACTGGGCGCTGAGCAGGCTCACCAGGGAATCGACCGGCTCGGGATCGGCGGCCGGGGTACGCGGAGACGTCCACAGGGCCGGAAGGACCAGCGGACAGAACACGACCATCCCGAGGATGATCAACAGCCGTCTCCACGAATGCATGCCTAGTCTTCTGCGATTTTGCTGCGCCAGCCGTTGCGGCGGAACGGGCAGCCCTTGAAGATCGGATCGATCACGACATAGGTCGAAGCGATTTTCTCATCGAGGAACTTGTCGATTTCCGCCAGGGCCTTCTTCTGCCGGCAGGCCTCCGAGAGCATGTCGTAGTCGCTCTCCATCGAGGCGGCGTGGGCCGGGATGATCTTATCCAGGCGGATGATCTTGTAAACCTTGTTGCCTCCGCGGCCTTCGTTGTCGAGCGACTCCACCGGCTCGGAGATCTCCCCTTCTTTCAGGTTGGCGATGGCCGCATAGTCCTGGGGCTTGAGCCGGTCTTTCTCGAAATAGGACGAGCCGGTCTCGTGATCGGCCATCTGCCCGCCGTTGGTGCGGGAGAGCGGATCTTCGGAATAGGCCTGGGCGGCCAGGGAGAAGGTGACGGCCCGGTTGCCGATTTCGGTCTTGAGGCTATCCAGGATACGGAAGGCCTTGTCGCGGTCTTCGGAGGTGTACTGGGGCTTGAGGAGGATATGGCGGGCGTTGAACATGTCGCCCTTCTTTTCCAGGACCTCGATGATGTGGAAGCCGTCGGGGGTCTCGACAATCTGGGAGATGACGCCCGGCTTCAGGGACATGGCCGCATCGGAAAATGCGGGCCAGAAGATGTCCTTCGGCGCCATGCCGAGTTCTCCGCCCTTGATGCGGGAACCGTCGTCCTCGGAATAGAGGCGGGCGAGGGTGGAGAATTTCTCCCCGGCGATGATGCGCTCGCGCAGGCCGATCAGTTTTTCCTTGACGGCCAGTTTGGCGGCCTCGCGGTCGGGGTAGATGCAAATCTGGCTCAACTGGTAGCGGGTCGGTACCTCGGGGAGGTCTTCCGCAGGCGTCTCCTGCATAAACTCCTTGACATCGTAGGGCGTCATATCGGGCACCTTGGCCATGATGTTCTGCTGCATCTGCTGGGTCAGGTTCATGTCCTCGAGGGTCTTCGTCCATTCCTGGCGGAGTTTGTAGAGCGGCTTGCCGAAATAGGCCTCCACGGCCTCGTCGCCGCCGAAATGGAGACGGAGCTTGTCCATACGGTCCTTCACGCTGGCCGCCACCATATCATTGTTGACCGTCAGGGAGTCGATGCGGGCCTGCATCAGGAAGAGTTTGGACTCCAGCATCTGCTCGAGCATCTCGCAGCGCATGTTCTGGTCGGACTGCATGCCGCTGGTCCGCATGTACTGGAGGTCCTGCTCCAACTGGCTGATGGTGATCATTTCGTTGCCCACCACGGCGATGGTCTTGTCAATCAGGCCCGCGGGATAGGTCTGCGCCCCCAGGATAAGGGGCAGGACCAGCAGGGCGGAAAGCAAGGATATCTTCTTCATACTCAATAGATCTCATATTCTCCCCTGTCCTTGGCCTGTTTCATCAGGTCGGACTCCAGGGTGCTCAGGAGCGCCTTTTTGCGGGCGCTGAGGATAATGTCTTTGATACGCGGACGGCAGTAGTCCAGCGGGGCCGTCTGTCCGGCCTTCATCCGCTCATAAACGTAGGCGATGTTGACACCGCCCTGCGGGTCCTCCCGCTCGATGAAGCCGTCTTTAAGGGCGGAGAGGAAGGCGGCCTCGTCCATCCCGAACTCCCGCGAGAGGGTCGGGGCCGGAATCCAGGCGTTGCCGAAATCCGTATAGCGCATGGCGGAGGTATAGGCCAGGCTGTCGGCCTCCACCAGGTCCTCTTCCTTGCTGGAAGACATCTTCTTGCGGATAACGGAGAAATTGGGCGACTCCGGGGAGATGTTCATCAGCCGGGCCTTGACCAGGGCGGTCTCCAGCGTGAAACGGTCCTGGTGGGCATCATAATAGGATTGGTACTGGGCCTGGGTGATGGCCGTGTCGAGGCGCTGGTTGACGTAGGCCTGTTCGTAGCGGAACTTCAGCAGCGAGCGGCGGTAATCCTCCAGTTCGCGGCTGACGTCGCGCTCGGACTTGCTGAGTTCCTTGCCGGCCACCTGGACGAACAGCCGTTCCTGAATCCAGGACTGGATGTACTGGGCGGCCAGGCGGGTGCTGTCCTCGGCGGAAACGCCGCCCGGAATGACGGCTTCCACCTCCCGCTGGTAGAGTTTTTCCTTGCCGGCACGCGCCACCACATCCCCGTCGTGCAGCACCGAAGAGATGAGTTGGCACGAGGCGAGAAGGCAGGCGGCGGCAAGTATGGACAGGAATCTTTTCATCGGGTCGAATAATTGGGGGACTCCCGGGTGATGGTCACATCGTGGGGATGGCTCTCCAGGAAACCGGCGTGGGTAATCCGCACAAACCGTGCCTGACGCAGGGCTGCGATGTCGCGGGCGCCGCAATAGCCCATGCCGGCCCGGAGGCCGCCGACGAGCTGATAGACCACCTCCGCGACCGTGCCCTTGTAGGGGACCTGACCCACGATCCCCTCGGGGACCAGTTTCTTGACATCTTCTTCCATATCCTGGAAATAGCGGTCCTTGGAGCCCTGCTGCATGGCTTCGAGCGAGCCCATGCCCCGATAGGACTTGTATTTGCGGCCGCCCTGGATGATGGATTCGCCCGGGGCCTCCTCGGTGCCGGCCAGCAGGGAGCCCGCCATCACGGTCGAGGCGCCGGCCGCCAGGGCTTTGGCGATGTCGCCGGAATAACGGATGCCGCCGTCGGCGATGACGGGGATGCCGCGGCCTTCCAGCGCCCGGGCCGCCTCCATGACGGCGGTGAGCTGGGGAACACCCACGCCGGCGATGACGCGGGTGGTACAGATGGAACCGGGCCCGATGCCCACCTTGACGGCGTCCACGCCGGCATCGGCCAGGGCCAGGGCACCTTCGGCGGTGGCGATGTTGCCGGCGACGATCCGTACGGAACGGAACTGGCGGCAACAGGCGGCAATCACGTCCAGAACCCCCTTGGAATGGCCATGGGCCGTATCGATGACCACGGCGTCGGCGCCGGCTTCCGCCAGAGCTCCGATCCGGTCGGAGGTGTCCGCCTTGACGCCCACCGCGGCGGCCACGAGCAGCCGGCCCTGCCCGTCGAGAGAGGCTCCCTCACAGGGCTGCGCGGCCTTGACGGCGCGGACTTCCTCGCACTGGCGGGCGATGTCCATGTTCTTGTGGATGACCCCCAACCCCCCGACGCGGGCCATGGCGATGGCCAGATCCGACTCGGTCACGGTATCCATCGCCGCGCTGACGATGGGGGCGCGAAGGGTGATGCCCCGGCAGAAAGTCGCCGTCACATCCACCTCCCGGGGGAGAACTTCCGAATAGGCGGGAACAAGGAGGACATCGTCGAAGGTCAGGCCTTCCTGGATTTGGGCAGTCGCGTACATGGTTGTCAGTTTATCTTACAAAGGTACAAATATCGCAAATATTTTTCTAATTTTGCGGAAAATGCTTGTCTGAGATGAAACGAATCGGTCTTCTCCTTCTGGTCCTCCTCCTGGCGGCGGGTTCCCCGGCGGCGCAGACGCGTCGCGGCGTAATTGACTTTTCGGCGGCCAACATGCGCCTGCTCCCCGATTACGAGTCTCCGCTGGAGACCCAGGTGCTGATGGGGACGGTGGTCTCCCTTGTCGATTCCACCGGCTACTGGCGCCAGGTCGATGCGCCGGACCCCTACCGCGCCTGGATCAACGATATCGCTTTCGTGGAGATGTCGGAGGATGCCCTGCGCGGCTACATCGCCGCACCGAAATACATCGTTCTCAGCGATTACTCCAAGGTGCTGAGCCGGCCGCGCAAGGACGCCCAGCAGGTGTGCGACCTGGTGGCCGGCGACCTTCTGCTGGCCCAGGACAAGCCCTATCGCCGACGTGGCTTTATCCAGGTGGCGCTTCCCTCCGGCCGCCCGGGCTGGGTCTGCGCCAAGGACGTGACGGATTTCGGGAAATGGGCCCGCACCCTGCGGCCGACGGGCGAAAGCCTTGCGGCCTATGCCCGCCGCTTCGTCGGCGTCCCCTACCTCTGGGCCGGCAATACCCCGAAGGGCTTCGACTGCAGCGGCCTGACCCGCCACGTCTATTTCATGCACGGCATCCTTCTGCCGCGCAACGCCTCCCAGCAGGCCCGGGTCGGCGACGCCATTGACACAAGCGGAGTCCTGGACGGGGATTTCAGCGCCCTGGCGCCGGGCGACCTGCTCTACTTCGGCAACCGCGAAACCGGCTCCGTGAGCCATGTGGCCATCTACATCGGCGACGGCCACATCGCCCACTCCTCCAAGATCCTGCGCATCAACTCCCTCCGCCGCTCCGACCCGGACTACTACGAAAACGCCCACCGTCTTCTGTACGGCAGGCGTTATATCGGTTCCCGAGACGCCGCGGAGCGTCATATACTCCGTAGCCCGGACTATTTTCCGCAGGAGTCGTTTAATTAGGCGAGTAATCCCCAAAATATAGGGGGTTGAATTGCCGTAAGTCGGTTTCATATACGGAAGTATCAAAAGTACCATCTTCAACATGGAATACGGATGCCCCATCCCGTGCCGACCAATTTCCCTTAAAATGGAAGTTCCCGGACAACTGAAATCCATAAAATAGTGTTTTTACTGCTGGATTCCCCTCTAGCGACGTCATCGTAGAATAATCCGGCTTAACGGACCGAAAACTCAGTTCCCCTTCTGTCATCGGAAGGATTATCCTCTGCGCCCCCTTGAATGCTTCCGGAACCGCTTCCCCTTCAGGTGCAGAATAACGCCAGTTGATATACACAGTCCCCTTCCACTCAGCATCTCGCAATACCGCGTTCTGCCCAATTTTATCAAAAGGTACTTTTATCTCTATTCCGAATCCAAGATATGATACTCCATAGTTGTCCGGTAAATCACAACCTTGGGCTTCTTTGAGTTTGCTAAAAAAAAGATCAGGAGACGGCGCCGAACTTGACAAAAAAAACACATCAATCTGAACCGAATCGCGCTTCTCCGTGAGATATGACGAATGCCAGTGGAAGCAATGATGGGCATATGACAGAGAACTCGCGACCTGAAAGGTCCATGGATCTTTTTCCTCCAACTTTACTCCGTCGAAAAACATTCCCATTGTCCTCGCACCCGTGTTGGTCTCCTCAAACGGGTCTTTCTCCTCCGGCAGAAGTTTGTCGAACTGCTCCTTCAACATC
>CAMIYB010000071.1 GCA_946402945.1 uncultured Bacteroidales bacterium
TGGTGGCCAGGATGAAGATGGCATGTGCCGGCGGCTCCTCCAGCGTCTTGAGGAAGGCGTTGAAAGCCGCCTGGCTGAGCATGTGGACCTCATCTACGATGTAAACGCTGTAGCGGCCCACCTGCGGGGGAATGTTGACCTGGTCGATGAGGGTCTTGATGTCATCGACGCTGTTGTTGGAGGCCGCATCCAGTTCATGGATACAATAGGAACGGCCCTCGCGGAAAGAGACGCAGGATTCGCACTCGCCGCAGGGCTCCATATCGGCCGTCGGATGGGCGCAGTTGATGGTCTTGGCGAAAATGCGGGCGGCGCTGGTCTTACCCACACCGCGCGGTCCGCAGAACAGGTAGGCATGCGCCAACTGTCCCCGGATGATGGAATTCTTCAGGGTCTGGACGATATTATCCTGTCCGATAAGGGATTCGAAGGAATCCGGACGGTATTTCCGGGCCGAAACGATGTACTGCGCCATAATTCTACTGCATAACGTACAAATGTACGCAATTATTCCGAAAAGTCCGCACTCCCGGCGGAGAGTTTTTCCGGGGCGCCGCTACAGAAACACCAGACGGCAGAGCGTGGCCGGATCGAAAATCCGGCAGGCCATCTCCCGGAGGTCGCCGGCGGATACGGCCTCGATCCGGCCGCGGACCGCCTTGTCCGTTTCGATGGTTCCATAGGAAAGCAGGCTCTTGCCCATGGAAAGGCACTGCGCCTCGCCGTTGTCGGAGGCGATGGCCATCTGGCCGAGCAACTGTTTCTTGGCCGCCCGCAGCCGCGCTTCCGACAGGGGATTGTCCTGCAGGCGGCGGATCTGGCGGCCGGTTTCGGCCAGGCAGCGGTCGAGATTGACCTTGTCGCAGCCCAGGCTGATGGCCAGCACGCCGGTATCGGCATAGGGCGTATAGGCCGACTCCACCCCGTACACCCAGCCGTTCTTCTCGCGGAGGGCGTCGCCCAGGATGGAATTGGAGGCCGGCCCGGCCAGCAGGTTCGAAAGCAGTCCCGCCGTGATGCGGTCCGAGCCGTCATAAAGCGAGGGCGCCACATTGCCGATGACGGCGTTGGCCTCGTGGTTGCGGCGGCGGAGGGTGGTCTCGAAGGTCTTGCGCTCCCAGGCGACGGGCTCGGGGCGGACACCGGCCACGCCCTCTCCGGCCTCATGGGCGGGAAACCAGCGGTCCAGCAGCCTCAGGACAGCTTTTTCCAACTTCGATTCCTCCTCGTCGGCCACCACCGTGAAGGCCATGGCCTCGGGACGGAAACGCCCCGCGACGAAACGCCGCAGGTCCTCCGGCGTGATCTTCCGCACGGAATCCGCTGTCCCCAGAATCAGGCGGCCCAACGGATGGCCCTCGAAGAGCATCTCCTCGAAACGGTCGTAGATATCGTCCGCGGGCGTATCTTTATAGGAATAGATTTCATCGATGACCACGCCCCGTTCGGTTTCCACCTCCCCCTCGGGGAAGACGGACTCGGTGGCAAGTTCCAGCAGAAGTCCGGAGGCCTTGGCCAGGTCCTCCTTGAGGACGGTCGCATGGAGGACGATCTCCTCCTTGGTGGTGTAGGCGTTGAGTTCCCCGCCGAGGCGGTCGAGATAACTGCCGATGACCCGTGCGCTCTTGCGACGGGTGCCCTTGAAGAGGGTATGCTCGGCGAAATGGGCGGTGCCGGCGCGGAAGCCGTCTTCGCTGCGCGTGCCGCAGCGGGTACTCAGGGCACAATAAGCGACGGCGGAGCCGCTCCGCCGTACACCATATAACATTCCGCACGCCGCCTTCCCGAAGATCATGCTACCTTCCCGAGAGAATCTTGCCCACATCGGCACGCAGGAAGCCGGCGCCCTTGGAGGCCGTCATCGCATGCCGGGTATAATAATAGAGTTCGTGGGTACGCGCGTCGAAAAGCATCTTGTAGCACACAGCCCCTTTTCCGGCCTCGGACGAGGCCACCGTGTATCCGACCAGCGTATCGTTCCCGCCGGCCAGGAGTACGTCTTCCGACTCACTCTCCGGCACCACGTACACCTGTTTGCCGAGCATCTTGGCGCGGAGTTTCTCATTCACCTGGGCCGACAGGTCACCCTCGTCGAGAAATACCTTCATCCGGGTGGCCTTGCCCAGACTCCGGACGGCCGCGCCCATCGAGGCGAAATTACTGACCATGGAACGCTCGACATAGCGCTGCATCACATCCAGCAGGGCCGGCATGTAGATGGCTTCCCGGCCGGAAAAAGCCCCGGCGGGGCACACCGGCATTTCGGCAACCTGGGTCATTTTCGACAACTCGTCGTCATCGCCCTTGACCAGGGTCAGGAAGAGGATACCCGGTTCCCGCTCCCGGTCGGTCACGATCAGGAAGTAGAATGAGCCGTCTTTCTTGAGCGCCTTGAATTCGTCACGGGTGCAGAATTCGTAGGGGGAAAGCATCCAGGCGTCCTTGACCGCATCCTTGAAGCCGGCGTCGAAGAAATCGTTGCCGGTGAGGACTGCCTTGGTCACCTTGGTCGTAAAGTCGCTGAGTTTTTCCTTGCGGGTGGTAATCTGGACGCCCGCAGGCTGGGCCTGGGCGCTGAAGACCAGAAGCAGCGCCGCGAGGACTGTTAACATTCGTTTCATACCCGCAAAGATAACAAATTCCGTGCGCATTCCCAAGTCAGGGAACCGGATCATACCCGCTTCCACCCCAGGGATGGCAGCGGAGCAGGCGCCGGACGGTCAGCCACAAGCCCTTGAAAGGACCGTATTTCCGGAAGGCCTCCAGGGCATATTCCGAACAGGTCGGGGTAAAACGGCAGGTCGGGGGTTTGTACGGAGAGATGCAGACCCGGTAGAACTTGATCAGCACCACGAAGGGGAAACTGCCCACCTTCTTCAGGATGTCCACGAAGCGGCTCATACGCCGGGATGGCTTGTGCGGGAGGCGACCTCCGTCAGAATGGCGGCGACGGCCTCGCGGATGCGGGCGAAAGGAAGCATCTCGCGGCTATCGTAGGTCAGCAGCAGGTCCACGCCGCCGGGCGGAAGGAGTTCCTTCTGGAGGCGGTAGGCCTCGCGGATGCGGCGCTTGAGCAGGTTGCGGCGGACGGCCCGCTTGAACAGGCGCTTGGGCACGGAGACCAGCAGCCGGTTCTGCGTCTGGCCCGAATCCGGCGCATAGGCATATTTTATCCCCTCGACATGTCCGTAACGGGCACATCGCAACAGACGGTCGATGGCCTTTTTGCCGCTCAACCGTTCCGCTTTGGGGAAGGTGTGGGGCATCTTAGCGCTGCGCTTCGAGGTACAATTCCAAGGCCTTGGCCACGGAGGGCGCCTCGGCGGTCGGGGCCTTGATTTCAATGGGCAGGCCGGCTTCCTCCATGGCGTTCACGATGTGACGGCCATAGGTGACGAACTTCAGTCCGCCGGGCTGGAAACCGGGGAAGTTTTCCTGCAGGGACTTGACGTCCGAGGGATTGTAGAAGACCACGGTATCGTAGGCGGAGAGGTCCAGCCCCGAGAGATCCTGGGAGACGGACTTCACGAAAACGGCGGTGGTCCAGGCCAGACCGGCCTTGTCGAAAAGGCGGGTGATGGCCTCATTGTTGCCGTTGTCGGCGGTGGTGATGAGGAATTTCTCCCCTTTATGTTTCGGTCCGATGAGCGCCAGGACGCTGTCGGGCGTACCGGTACCGTAGAAAATCTTCCTTTTGCGGAAGACGATGTGCTTCTGGAGGTACATCGCGACGGCCTCGGTGGTGCAGAAATACTTCATGGTTTCCGGCACCTTTACGCGCAATTCCTCGCAGAGGTGGAAGAAGGCGTCGATGGTGTGGCGGGCGGAGAAAACGATGGCCGTGTAGTCCAGGATGTTGATCCGCTGGGCGCGGAACTCCCTGGAAGTCAAGGGCTCTATCAGGTAAAAGGGGTGGAAATCAATCTGAACGCCGAACTTGTCGGAAAGGGCCGTGTAGGGGGTCAGGTTCATCGGCGCGACCTGGGAAATCAATATTTTCTTCATACAATCGTGCTACATAAACAGCGCCGAAGCGACCACCAGGCCGGCCGGCAGCAATTCAAGGCCGCAAAGATACAAAATTGCCGTGAATTGATTGCAAGAATTGCGCAGAATTTGTGTCCTCCGGACCAAAAACAGCAGGTAAGAGACGCCCATTTCCACCCAACATATCATTTTGATGGACAGAGGATTGCCCCCCACGAGGGTCAGTACGCCGACGGTCAGCACCAGCAGCAGCGTCGCCAGGATGAAGAAATTGTAGAAAGTCCGGGCCGACAGGCCGTAGGTTTCCCGGCTGATGCGGGGCTGCCAGGCGACGGCCACCAGCACGGCGCGCAGCAGGAGAAAGCCGCACCAGACCGCCAGGGTCAGCAGGGTGCGCACGCCGGCGGAAAAATCCGCCAGCCAGGCGGGGTCGTAGAGATTGAATCGGGAAACGACCAGCACGAAGGCCGGAATCGACACGATGGCAAGGGTGTTACGGTCGCGGGCATAGCGGACGCTGTCCTCCAGATCGACGGCCGGTTTGTTGCGGAACACCCCGCCGAGCAAGTAAGGCAGCAACTCGACCAGTTGGGACAGGAGGAAGACCATCGCGATGGCCGTCAGGCAGATCAGGATGCCGTTGACGGGCGAATCGGCCCAGAGGGGCTCGGGGACGGGAAGGCTGCCGGAAGGCGCCAGGGGCATGTCCAGATGTCCGGCGCGGAAGGCTTCTTCCGCCGGACGGACCTGCAAGGTGTCCACTGAAAAATAGTCTCCGGGCAGCGGCATCGGACTCAGTTCCCCCGTTTGGCCTTGTAGCCCATCCCCTGCAGGAGGGCCACCACCTTGTCGCGCAGATCGCCCTGGATGGTGATCTCACCGTCCTTGGCGCTGCCGCCGACCCCGCATTTCACCTTGAGGGCCTTTCCGAGGGCCTTAAGGTCCTCGTCCGTGCCCACGAAACCGCTCACGAGCGTAACCTGTTTCCCGCCGCGGTTGCGACGGTCGATGGCGACGACCAGGCGCTGCCGCTCCGGCGGAAGGGTCTCCGTCTGCGCATTTTCCGCATTTTCCGCCCGCGCATAGGCGAAATCCGGATTGGTGGAATAGACGACCCCCAGGCGTGATTTCCAGTCGTTGTCCATACTTTTTCGGTCAATTTTTGCAAAGATAAGAAAAGAATTTGTATCTTTGCAGTCCTTTATCGGGGTATTAGCTCAGTTGGTAGAGCGCCAGGTTCGCAATCTGGAGGTCAGGGGTTCGACCCCCCTATGCTCCACAAAATCCTTTCCGTCGCCGCCGGACCCGTCGAGACCGCATTCTGCGTCTCGGGAAGAACCCTCTCTTCAAGACAGACCCATCTGCAAGTAACTGAGACATGGATAAACTCAAGGGGCATCTTTCCATCGCGGCCGCCTATACGATTTTCGGCCTCAATCTCGTATTCTGCAAGGACATCGCCAACTCAGGGACGGTATCGCCCTATACCCTCTTTACGCTCAGGGCAATAGGGGCAAGCATCCTGTTTTGGATCCTGTCCTTTTTCATGCCGCCGGAGCGGGTCGACCGGGGGGATTACCTGAAAATCGCCGCGGCGTCGCTGGTCGGGCTCTTCATTCCCCAGATGACCTTCCTCATGGCCATCACCATGACCTCGGCCATCGACACGGCCATCATCGGAACGCTGGGCCCCATCTTCACCATGTTCTTCGCGTTCCTCTTTCTGGGCGAGCCCATCACCGGGAAGAAAGCCGGAGGGGTCGCGATGAGTTTCGCCGGCATCATATTCCTCATTTTCAACTCGGTACAGGCGGGAGGAGCGGCCTCCACATCCCCTTGGGGCGTCGTACTGCTCCTGGTCAACAGCCTCAGTTTCTCCCTGTATCTCGGGATGTTCCGGCCCCTGATCTCCAAATACAGCGTCGTCACCCTGATGAAATGGACCTTCCTTTTCTCGCTAACCGTCTCCCTTCCCATCTCCGCAAAAGGCCTTTTCACAACGGATTTCTCCGCGATCCCCGCCCTCGTGCGATGGGAAATCGCCTATCTCATCCTCTTCGCAACCTTCGTCGCCTACTTCCTGATCCCCTACGGCCAGAAATTCATCCGGCCCACGCTGGTCAGCATGTATTCCTACATCCAGCCCATCATCGCCGCCATCGTCAGCATCTGGGCCGGCATCGACTCGCTCACCTGGCAGAAACTCCTCGCCTCCGCCCTGGTCGTCGGCGGAGTCGTCCTCGTCAGCAAGAGCCGCGCCGCTCACTCCTAGCCTGCGGCACCTCGCTGGCAACGCGATCCGTGCGGCCCTCTACTAGCCTGCGGCAC
>CAMIYB010000072.1 GCA_946402945.1 uncultured Bacteroidales bacterium
GGAGGGGCCCAAACTTGTTTGGGAGGGACGAAGCGAAGCGGAGGTGGAAAAAACGCAACAACTCATTCCCAGACAAATTATATTGACAAAATACAGCAGTAAATACAAAGTCATAAACGTATTATTTCCAGAAAAAATCATTATCTTAGCAAGTTGTACGTAAGAAAATGAATAAATATGATATAAGTATGGCAACTACGACCAACAAAACCCTCCGCGACTCCGCCGCCCTGCGCTGGACAGCCCTGCTGCTCCTGGCCCTGGCGATGTTCTGCTCCTACATCTTCATGGACATCCTGTCCCCGATCAAAGACCTGATGCAGGAGACCCGCGGCTGGGATTCCACCGCCTTCGGCACCATGCAGGGATCGGAAGTATTCCTCAACGTCTTCGTCTTCTTCCTGATCTTCGCCGGCATCATCCTCGACAAAATGGGCGTGCGCTTCACCGCCGTCCTATCCGCCGCCGTCATGCTCGCGGGCGCCGTCGTCAAATGGTACGCCGTCAGCGAATCCTTCATGGGAAGCGGCCTGGAAACCTGGTTTACCAATCACCTGAACTACATCCCCCTCTTCGACGAACTGGGCGTCTCACCCTTCTATGACGGCATGCCCGCCTCGGCCAAACTCGCCGCCTGCGGCTTCATGATCTTCGGCTGCGGCTGCGAAATGGCCGGCATCACCGTGAGCCGCGGAATCGTCAAATGGTTCAAAGGCAGGGAAATGGCCCTGGCCATGGGCTCCGAAATGGCCCTGGCCCGCCTGGGCGTAGCCACCTGCATGATCTTCTCGCCCTTCTTCGCCCGCTTGGGCGGCAAAATCGACGTCTCCCGCAGCGTCGCATTCGGCGTTGTGTTGCTGTGCATCGCCCTCATCATGACCATCGTTTACTTCTTCATGGACAAGAAACTCGATGAGCAGACCGGGGAAGCGGAAGAAAAAGACGACCCCTTCCGGGTCAGCGATATCGGCCGCATCCTCTCCGACGGCGGATTCTGGATCGTCGCCCTGCTGTGCGTCCTGTACTACAGTGCCATCTTCCCCTTCCAGAAATACGCGGTCAACATGCTCCAATGCAACCTGACCCTCACCGCTCCGGCCGAGGGGACCTTCTGGGCCGGCCCCTCCGTGACCATCGTCCAGTATGTCATCATGCTCGTAGTGGCCGCCGCCGGCTTCATCAGCAACTTCCAGCCGAAAGGCCCGCGCAAATACCTCTTCCTCGGGATTTCCGTCGTCGCGCTGATCATCTACTGCTACATGGGCTTCATGCGGCAGAGCGCCGAATCCATCTTCGCCGTATTCCCCCTGCTGGCCGTGCTGATCACGCCTATCCTTGGTAACTATCTGGACCACAAAGGGAAAGGCGCGTCCATGCTGGTCCTCGGCGCCATCCTGCTGATCGCCTGCCACCTCACCTTCGCCTTCATCCTGCCCGTCTTCAAGGGCAATGCCGCCGGCGGCGTCGTGGTCGCCTACGTGACCATCCTGGTGCTGGGCGCCAGTTTCTCCCTGGTGCCGGCCGCCCTCTGGCCTTCCGTGCCGAAACTGGTGGACGCCAAGGTAATCGGCTCGGCCTATGCCCTGATCTTCTGGATCCAGAACATCGGCCTGTGGCTCTTCCCGCTGCTCATCGGCAAAGTCCTCGACAAGACCAATCCGGGCGTGACCGACCCGACGCAGTTCAACTACACGGCTCCGCTGGTCATGCTCGCCTGCCTGGGCGTCGCCGCGCTCCTGCTCGGCCTGCTCCTGAAAGTCATCGACCGCAAGAAACACCTGGGACTGGAAGAGCCCAACATCCAATAAACCCTTCCGACCGCCATGCCCGCAAAGACTGATTCCCGCCGGTGGATGGCCTGGCTCGCGCTTGCCTGCCTGGTCGTCCCGATGTTCGCGTCGTATTTCTTCGACGACATGTTCTCCTCGATCTCCTATCTGTTCGAGGACCCGTCGTTGACCGTCCTGGGCTGGAACGCTTCGGAATATGGTTGGTATGCAGGCGCTTACAGCGTCCTGTGCGTCTTCGGCGGCCTGGTGGTATGCGGGATCCTGCTGGACAAGTGGGGCGTGCGCATCACCGGCAGCATCTTCGTCGGGATGATGGCCCTGGGCGCCGGCATCGTGCTCTGGGCCCTGCTCCGCGGCGGTGCCCATTCCCTGAAAATGGCTTATGCGGGCTGCATGCTCTTCGGCTTGGGCAGCGAGATTGCCGGGACGGCGGTGACGCGGAGCATCGCGCGTTGGTTCAAAGGCGGACCGATGGCCCTTGCCATGGGCCTTCAACTGGCCATCGCCCGGCTCGGAACGGCTTTCGCGCTGGTGCTTTCGCCCGTACTGGTCGCCCAGCAGGCGGGGCATGTCTATTCCCTGGCGGAAACGGCCCGTCCGGCGATGGTCGGCGTGGGGCTCATGGCGGCCGGGCTGCTGCTCTGGGCCTTCTTCGTGGCCATGGACGCCCGGCGTTTCCCTTCCTCCGGAAGCCAGGCCCAGTCGGAGGCGGATGCCTTCCGCTTCTCCGACGTGCTTAAAGTGTTGACCAATAAGAACTTCTGGCTGCTCGGCCTGCTGTGCGTGCTGTTCTACAGCAGCATCATCGCTTTTAAGAAATTTGCCGGCGCCATCCTGATTCCGCGCTTCGATATCCCGGCCCAGACGGCCGGCTGGATGGTCTCGATGCTGCCTTTCTCCACCGTTATCTTCGCCCCCTTGTTCGGCCTGATGGTCGATAAGAAGGGGCGCGGTACCCGCTGGATGCTGTTGGGCTCCGTCCTGGCGCTGGTCGCCCATCTTCTCCTGGCTTTTGCGCCCGCCGGCGTCCCCTTCTGGGGTTATCTGTCCATGGTGTTCCTGGGCTTCGGCTACTCGCTGGTGCCGGCCGCCCTGTGGCCCAGCGTGCCGAAAGTCGTCCCCGACAAGGTGCTGGGAACGACTTTCGCGTTGATCTATTGGGTGCAGAATCTGGGGCTGATGACCTTCAAGATGCTGGCCGGCTCCATCCTCGGAAAGTCGGGTGACGCCGTCTCCGTCGAACTGATGTTCGTCGGCCTGTGCGTCGCGGCCCTGGTCGTCGCCTTCCTTTTCGCCCGCACCTCCGACCGCCATCCCGACCTGCGGCTGGATGCTCCCAATGCCTAGGGCTTTACGCTAGAACGGCAGGTCGTCCTGCGGGGCGTCGGCCGAGTAGTCGGGCGCGGCGGCAGGCTGCTGGGCCTGGAAACCGGCGGGCTGGCTCTGGTAGCCCTGTTGCTGGTAGCCTCCCTGCTGGGCTCCCTGGGATCCGGGGTTGTCCTGCCGGCGGCCCAGGAGTTGGATGACATCTGCGATGACTTCCGTCGTGTAGCGCTGGCTGCCGGTCTGGTCGGTCCACTTGCGGGTGCGGAGTTTGCCTTCGATATAGAGTTGGGTGCCTTTGGTGACGAAACGTTCCATCGTATCGGCCAGGCCGCGCCAGGCGACGATGTTGTGCCATTCCGTGTTTTCGTGCTGTTCGCCGTTGCGGTCGCGGTAGCGCTCCGAAGTCGCGAGCGGGAAGGAGGCGACTTTCGTGTTCTGGCCGGTGGCCGAATTTCCTTCAAGGTAACGGATCTCAGGGTCTTTGCCGACGTTACCGATTAACATTACTTTGTTGAGTGACATGGTATTAAGGTGTTGGTTCAGTCTATGTTGCTAAGATAGGTACAATCTTCGAGAAAAACAAGCGTCTCCCTTATGCCTTTGCCAGGGCCGCGGCGTCGGGCTGTTCGCCCGTCATCAGGGCATAGCCCGCAAGGGCCTGGTAGCGCAGCCAGCGGCGGCCCGGGATGTAGGTCCAGCCGGGGAGGGCGGCCTCGGAGAAGGCGGGCGTTTTGTAATTGGCTTCCAGGAAAAGTTTCGGAAGGGGCCCGGCCGGGGCGATCGGCGCCGTCAGCGCTTCGTCCAGCGGGCAGGGGAGGGTGTAGATGACCAGGTCGCATTCCGCGGCGGCAGCGGCGAAATCGGCCAGGGGAACGGGCAGGAAGCCATATTCCGGCAGGGCGGCGGCCAGGGCCTGCGCCCGTTCGGGCGTACGGTTCATGAGGGCTACGCCGTAGCCCAGTTCCGCCGCTGCCACCGCCGCGGCCTTCCCCGCGCCGCCGCAGCCGACGATGAGCGCCTGCGGCTGGTTGCCGTAGATTTCGCCCAGGTGTTTGCGCACGAACTGATGGACTTTGATATGCCCCCGGTTCCCGAATTCCCGGTAGCAGGCGTCGACGACCCCGGGGAAAAGGGACTCCGCCACGCTCAGGATGACCCCGGAGAAGTCGGAATTATGGGCCTGGATGCCCTCGGGACCTTTGACGACAAGGTTGGTCGCCCCGATCTTGAAACAGGGGCCGGACACGGAGCCGAGGCCCTCGCGCGCGAGGCAAAGCACCTGGGCGAAGGCCGCTTCCTTGAAGGGCGCCGTCACGTTGATGGCGGTGTAGTCCTCGAGGAAACGTTTCCACGACGTTTCAAACACGGCGCCTTCGATGAGGTCGTACGTCCAACGGCCGCCGTAGGCCGCCCGGAACAGGACGGGGCTGAGGGAAGTGGCGATGGGATCGCCGATGAGTCCGAATTTCTGCATGGGGTCAGGCGAGTCTTTGCCGGATGGCTTCGTACAGGAGGATGGCGGCGCTGACCGAGACGTTGAGCGAGTCGAGCCGGCCGCGCATCGGGATGCGGATGTGGGCGTCGGCGGCGCGGCGCCAGACCTCGCTCAGACCGGTGGACTCGGTGCCCATGACCAGGGCGGTGGGCCCGCGCATGTCGCTGTCGTAATAGAGGGAGGAATCCTGCAACTGGGCCGTCAGGATGCGGATACCGCGCGCCTTGAGGAAGGCGATGGCCTCTTCGGAAGGGACGGCCGCGACCGGGACGGTGAATACCGCGCCGATGGAGGCCCGGATGAGGTTGGGGTTGTAGAGGTCGGTGAGCGGGTCGCAGAGGAGGACGGCGTCGGCTCCGGCGGCATCGGCGCTGCGCAGGACCGCGCCCAGATTGCCGGGTTTTTCGACCGACTCCAGCACCATGATGAGCGGATTGTCGGGGAGACGGAGGTCTTCCAGCCGGCGTTCCCGGGTCTCCACTTCGGCGAGGACGCCTTCCGTGCCGCCCCGGTAGGCGATTCTCCCGTAGAGGGCGGCGGGGACTTCGATCAGGAGCGGGGCCGTCAGTCCCGCCGGCAACTCGCCGGCGATTTCAGGGCACCAGAACAGCGTGCGGGCCTTGAATCCGGCCCCCAGGCAGTGGAGCAACTCCCGCTTTCCCTCCACGACAAAAAGCCCCTGCTCGCGCCGCAGGCGGGATTTTTCCTGCAGGGCGAGCAGTTCTTTGACCTTGGGGTTCTGGGCCGATGTGACGGTCTCGGTCCGCATGGGGGCTATTGTTCGTAGTTCGAGCCCTGTTCAATGCGGGGCGTATCCTTCGGCATGAGAGCCCACATGATGATGTACAGCAGCAGGCCGCCGCCGAATTGGAAAGCGAAGAACAGGAAGATGACGCGGATCAGGGTCACATCGAGTTCCAGATACTCGGCCAGACCGGCGCACACGCCGGCCAGTTTCTTGTCGCGGGTGTTGAGGGTAAGTTTTCTTTCCATGGGATTATTCTTGTTGATTATCTTCCTTTTTGGGCATTTTCTCCGGCCGCATCTGCGGGAAGAAGAGTACGTCCTGGATGGTCGTCTGGCCCGTCATGAACATGGTCAGGCGGTCGATCCCCATGCCTAGGCCGGAGGTCGGCGGCATGCCGTATTCGAGGGCGCGCACGAAGTCGTAGTCGATGAACATGGCCTCGTCGTCGCCGCCCGCCTTCAGCCGGGCCTGCTCTTCGAAGCGCTCCAGCTGGTCGACCGGGTCGTTGAGTTCGGAATAGGCGTTGGCCAGTTCCTTGCCGCAGACGAAGAGCTCGAAGCGTTCGGTCAGGGCCGGGTTCGTGCGGTGGCGCTTGGTCAGCGGGGACATTTCGACCGGATAGTCGATGACGAAGGTCGGCTGGACGAAGTTCTTCTCGCAGTATTCGCCGAAGATGGCATCGATCAGTTTGCCCACGCCCATCGAAGGCTCGAACTCCACGCCGAGCTGCCTGCAGGTGGCCCTGAGCTCGTCCACGCCCATGCCGGCCACGTCCACGCCGGCGTATTCCTTGATGGCGTCGAGGATGCCGATGCGGCGGTAGGGGGCCCGGAAATCGACCTTGTTGCCGGCGATTTCCACTTCGGTGGTCCCGTTGACGGCGAGGGCGATTTTCTCCAGCATCTTTTCGACGAAGGCCATCATCCAGATGTAGTCCTTGTAGGCGAC
>CAMIYB010000073.1 GCA_946402945.1 uncultured Bacteroidales bacterium
GAGACTCCTGACGGCTACGAGCCGTTCCAGTTCAAGGACATCTTCGTGTATGCGGCGGAGACTGCGCCTGAAGCGGTCTCTGTCGGGTACTCCGGTGGTAATGTGGCGACCGGAATCAATGCCCAGCAGGTTGTCATCCCCGATGCGGACCAATCCTGGATTTCTTCCGCCGTTGAAGGTGGCAAGGCTGTTCTGACGGTTGCTCCGAACCCTTGGAAGGAACGCAGCAGCATCATCACCGTCGTCAACGGGTCTGTTTCCCAGGCGGTGGAAGTCAAGCAGGAAAGCCGTGTTATTATCGATGCCACCATCGATGCTCCGGCCAACCCGCGCAACACCCAGGTCGTCTTCAACAAAGCGCTCACCCGCGCCTACTTCATCACCCGCGGCGCCCGCCGTCTGTATGAAATCAACCTGGCTGAGGCCAAGATGGGCTGGATGTTCGACATGAACGGCGACGGCGTGAAGAATGACAACGGCGGCTGCATTACCGTCAACCCGATTACGGGCGATATCATTGTCTCCAACCAGAAGAACATCTATTGCGTCAAGCCTGACGGTACCCAGAAGTGGGCCAAGACCGTTAGTGGCGTTAATTCCGCTTCCTCCATTCCCGGCGGCGGCGCTGCCATCAGCAACGACGGATCTGTCGTCTTTGTCCCCTGCCTGGACCACTATGTCTATGCTCTCAGCATGGCGGACGGTTCCGAGAAAGCGAAATTTGACTGCGGAGGCGCTCCCAACAATATCCATTTGGCCGTTCTCGGAGATGACCTTCTCTTTGTGAAATGGAACGGACAGAATTCACTTCTTATGTCCTTCGACGGAGACAAGTTTACCCAGCTCAGTTCTGTCGATCACAAGGTAGGCCTTCCCGACCTGATGTCGCCTTCCATCAGCAGTGACCAGCGCTTTATCGCTACGGCTCGCGGAGATGGTTATCTCGATGTGTTTGAGTTCAATAAGACCGCCAAGACCCTCCGTCATGCCGCATGCCCGCATCTTTCTACCAGCGGTGGAAATCTCTGGTCTTCCTTCTATCTTCCTTCCGGCAAGGTCGTGGCCCCTTCTCAGAACGGATCCGCCTTCTATGTTACTGACACTCCGGACATGATCAAGAACGAGACCGTCGGTACAAAGGTTGAAACCGGACTCGACAACAGTAAACTGAACTTCCAGGCCCCCGGCGCCGATGCGGACGGATATCTCGTCTATTACGATCCCGTCGCTCTTGCCATCAAGCGCGTCAACTCCGCCGGTTCTCAGGCTCCGCAGGTGATTGTCCAGTTCGATACCTTCACCGCTTCCGGTGAGGTCCAGGGCGTGTTCAACTTCGGTGGAGACTATCTCGTGATGGGCGGCGGTACCAACGCCAACGGCGGCCGCATCATCGTGGCCAAGGCCGATGTGGCCCGCGCCACGGGCTGGTCCGGCCATGGCGGTGATCCTTGCCGCAGCAACAATGCCAACCTCGTCTGGGCTGAATAGTTTCATGCCGAGGCTGAAACATTTCATTCTTGCAGTTATCGCTTCCGTCACTTTTGTGGCGGAAGCGTTTGCTGCAAGTGTCCACGGTTTCGATGCCGTTACCAATGAAACGCTCTATACCACCATGTTGCGGTATATGCGTTCCATGCAGACGGAACTGGCCGCGGAACCGGCCTATTTCATGGTGCAGAACCTGATGCTGGAGATCGAAGCCGCCCATGCGAAGAAACCTTACGCCTGGGTCGGCCAGATCCACCGTTTCCTCAATCTGGCGGAGAATATGTATCCCGCGGCGATGGGCCATCCCGCTTCCGCCCTGGATGACCGCTACGAGCGGCTCCGGCGGGCATTGCTCTGTCTGCGGGATTATCCCATGCACCAGGTGTCCGACGTGCCGGACGACCTCGCCCCGGCGGCCGGACAGGCCGAAGCCTTCTATGCCGACAACAAGCAGTGGATTCAGCATAAACGCGACGAGTTCTTCCAGTTCCTGTCCGCCCCTGCGCCCATGGGAACGGAAATGCAGGTGTTCAAACTCTACAGTTCGGGCGTGGTGTTCCGCACCAGGAGCGCCTGCATCGGCACGGATATTACCTATGCCGAAGGAACTTACGACGGGGAGCGCCGCGAGGAACTTGCCCAGAAATTGGACGTGTTCTTCCTCACCCATGCCCACGGGGACCATTATGATATCCCGCTGCTGCGCCGGATGCTCGAACTCGGCAAGGTGGTGGTCGCGCCACACACCATGGAGAGGCATCTTACGTCTTTTACCGAATGTAAGGGTAAGACCTTGTTCCTCTGGGACGACGACGGCCCTGTCGATAAACCGGTAACAGTCTGGGGAGATGTGAAGACGCAGGCCTTCCGTTCCGTCCAGGAGCCGGAGCCGTTGCTCCTCTACCTTCTGGAGGCGGACGGTTGGCGGATTATCCTCGTGGGAGACAACTCCGATAAGAAAAAGGAAGTGGCCTTCGCCGATTATCCGACGGCCGACGTGGTGGCGACCCCGATTTTCGTGGGTCTGACGACCCTGTTCTCCTATACCCTCGCGGCGCCCAACCCGGCCGGTATAGACCAAATCTACATCAATCTCCACGAGAATGAGTGGCACCATACCATCCAGGGCCGTATCCCGTTCTCGTATATGTTCAACGACCACTCGGCTTTCGGCAACGCTTCCGTCACCTATCCCCTGTATGTGGCGACGGACTGCGGCGAGTCTTTTACGCTTTACAAATGATGAAGATGCGGGCCCCTATCTTTCCGTTCCTGCTGCTCTGTTGCCTTTCCCTGCCGCTGATCGGTTGCGGGGCCGGGAACGGCGGCCAGTCCGGCGGAAATGACGACGGATCGGCATCGCTCTGGAAGATGCGGAATTATCCCGTGAGCAAGGTCGAGGTCTATACCGAGGATAATGTCCTCGTGGAGACGTACGAATACACCTACGACGAATACAACCGCCTGCTGAGTCTTCGCCGGACCGACAACATGGTCGGGAACAGACTGCTGGACCTGAAGTACAGCTACCCCTCGTCTTCCGAGATGGTCATTGCCGGGACCTACTACTATTCCACCGCCAGCCGGACCACGAAGGTGCGGCTTGATGCGGAGAACAAACAGATGACGTATGTCGGCAACTGGAAGGGCGCATGGTTTTTCCAGACCACTTTCAACAACGAGGGTGCCGTCCTGATGACAAGCGCGGATGTCGGCTTTGGCCTTGCGACTGCGAGTTACGCTACCTCGGGCAACTACATAGAAGCATATACCCGCTCGGGCGGTGACGTGGTCCGGGTGGAAATCGGGACGCACCTCCGTTCGACGTCTATCAGGCAGACCGCCGTGCAGTCGGCGCCCACCTCCGCCATCATGGAACTTACGTATACCGAACTGGAGGACCGCCAGAATTTCGGGGTCTATCTCTTCACCTGCGAATTCCCCGTATGGTACGCCAAGGAACTTCCCGGCAATAAGCATCTTCCGTCGGAGATTACCTGGCGCAACGGCGAGGTCCCTTCCCACCTCTCCACCCGGCTGACCTATGAGATGGACGAAGACGGTGATATCCGTACCGCCATCCGCACCGACTTCAACGACGAGGATCCTGTCCTCGTGAGGCGCTATTCATTCTATTACAAGTAATTATGCGAGATCTTTTCCTGACCAACACCCTTTCCCGCCGGAAAGAAAAGTTCGAAGCCCTGCATCCCGGCCATGTGGGGATGTATGTCTGCGGACCGACCGTCTATGGGGACGCCCACCTCGGCCATGCCCGCCCGGGCGTGACCTATGACGTCCTCCAACGGCTCCTGCGCCACCTCGGTTATCAGGTGCGTTATGTCCGTAACATCACCGATGTGGGGCATCTGGAGCACGATGCGGACGAAGGGGAGGACAAGATTGCCAAAAAGGCCCGGCTGGAACAACTGGAACCGATGGAGGTCGTCCAGACCTACACCTTCCGCTACCACGAGGCCATGCGTGCGCTCAATGTGGCTCCGCCTTCGATCGAGCCCCATGCCTCCGGCCATATCATCGAACAGATCGAGGTGGTCAAGAAGATCCTCGAGGCCGGTTATGCCTACGAGAGCGGCGGCAGCGTCTATTTCGACGTGGAAAAATACAACCGGGACCATCGCTACGGCATCCTCTCGGGGCGGACGCTCGACGACACCCTGGAGGGGACCCGCAGTCTGGACGGGCAGGGCGACAAACGGGCACCGCAGGATTTCGCCCTCTGGAAAAAGGCTGAGCCCCAGCACATTATGAAATGGCCCTCTCCCTGGGGCGAAGGGTTCCCCGGCTGGCACCTGGAGTGCTCGGTGATGGGGGAGAAATACCTCGGCCACGACTTCGACATCCATGGCGGCGGCATGGACCTGATGTTCCCGCACCATGAGTGCGAAATTGCCCAGAATGTGGCCTCCCGCGGCACCCAGGGCGTCCGCTACTGGGTCCACAACAACATGATTACCATCGACGGGCAGAAGATGGGCAAGTCCCTGGGCAACTTCATCACCCTTCCGGAACTCTTTGCCGGCTCCCATCCGAAACTCGAGCGGGCCTACAGTCCGATGACCATCCGTTTCTTCATCCTCCAGGCCCATTACCGCAGCACCCTGGATTTCTCCGGTGAGGCGCTCGCCGCCGCGGAGAAGGGGCTCCACAAGCTCATGCAGGGCTACCGGGACCTGGTGGCCCTTGCGGCAAAGGCGGGCGTCCGGCCGACGGTGCTCGGGACCGAAGGCAACAAGGCCGCTGAGATGGTCTATGGCGAGTACGTCGCCGACCTGGCGCCGGAGTCGCTGCCTTCCACCCCGGCAGGGGAGTTGGCGGAGGCCGTCTATACGGCCCTGTGCGACGATCTCAACACCTCCGTGGCCATCTCCCACCTCTTCGAGGCCGTCCGTCGCATCAACATCGCCAAGGAGGGCAAGGAGGCATTTTCCGCCGAGGATTACGGCCTGCTGCTGCGCCTGTTCGACGACGTGGTCTTCGGCGTGCTCGGCCTGCGGGATGAAAGCGTGGCCGAAGGCGGCAACCAGCAGGTGGTCGCCGGCCTCATGGACATGGTCCTCGAGGAACGTGCCGCCGCCAAGGCCGCCAAGGATTGGCCCCGCAGCGACGCCATCCGAGACGCCCTCGCGAAACTCGGTATTACGGTAAAAGACACCAAAAACGGACCCGAATGGAGCATGGAATGATTCTGAGCGGCAAGGCGCTCTCCGACAAGATGAAACTCGCCCTGCGTGAGCAGGTTGCCGCCTTCCCGGAGCGGTACGGCCGGGTTCCGCATCTGGCCGTCATCCTGGTGGGAGAAGATCCTGCCAGCCAGACATATGTGCGCGGAAAGGAAAAGGCCTGCGAATTGGTGGGAATCCGCAACACCACCTTCCGTCTCGGGGCGGAAACCACGCAGGAGGAACTTCTCTCGCGCATCGCCGCCCTGAATGCCGACCCGCAGGTGGACGGCATCCTGGTGCAACTTCCCCTGCCGGAAGGGATAGACGAGGCCCGTATCATCGAAGCCATCGACCGGGACAAGGATGTGGACGGTTTCCATCCGCTCAATGTCGCCGGCCTCTGGATGAAACGCCCCTGCACGGTGGCCTGCACCCCGAAAGGCATCCTGCGCCTGCTCGACGAGGCCGGCGTGACGCTCCAGGGCAAGCGCGCCGTGGTGGTGGGCCGCAGTCAGATCGTGGGGCTTCCCACGGCCAAACTCCTGCTCGACCGCAACGCCACGGTGACCATCTGCCATTCCCGCACCCGGGATCTGGGTGCCGTCACGCGCGAGGCGGAGGTGCTGGTCGTCGCCATCGGCCGTCCCCGTTTCATTACCGGCGACATGGTCGGGGAGGGGGCCGTGGTCATCGACGTGGGGGTCAACCGCGACCCCGTCAGCGGCAAACTCTGCGGCGACGTCGATTTCGATGCGGTGGCCCCGAAGGCGTCCGTCATTACCCCTGTTCCGGGCGGTGTCGGCCCGATGACCATCGCCTGCCTGCTCGAAAACACCGTGGAGGCCTTCCTGCGTAAACAGTAATCCCATGAAACGCGTATTTCTCCTGCTTCTGCTCTGTCTGCTCGCAGCCGCCTGCAAACCGGACAATCCCCGGCCGCAGCCCGCTCCGGAAACCACACCGGAGAATGTGGACATTACGCCCCGCACGGGTCCTGAATAGGCCTGGGAACCGCTTCGGCGGATTGTTGATAACTTTTTCATAAGAGGGGTGCGTCCAATCGTATTTTTACGTATCTTT
>CAMIYB010000074.1 GCA_946402945.1 uncultured Bacteroidales bacterium
GCGTAGCGGCAAAGGGCCTCCATGAAATAATAGTCGGCGTAGGTAAGGGGCACATCCACTTCCTTTCCCTTCGGGTAGTGCCCGGTGCTGTGCCAGAGCAGAAATCCGCCGGCATCGCCTTCGCGGGCGAGATATTTACTGCCGCAAAGAGCCTTAAGCGTCGTCACGGCCTGACGCCGACAGCGCTTCGCAAGGGCTTCGTCCCCGACCAGCGTGGCGAGTTCGAGAAAAGCGGAAGCCATGATGGCACCTGCCGACGCATCATCCTGTGCGACAGACTCTTCCGGGGCATCGAAATCCCACGGCGGGACGGGGCGCGCTTCCAGGCGGGGCAGCAGATAGGCGGCGATGCGCACGGCCTGCTCCAGAAAATCCTTCTCCCCTGTTTCCCGATACATCATGGTGAATCCGTACAGGCCCCAGGCCTGCCCTCTTGACCAGGCCGACTCGTCGGCGTAGCCCTGAACGGTGCCGCGGCGAAGGATGCTTCCATCCACGGGATTGTAGTCGACCAGATGGTAGCTTGTCCCGTCCGGACGGAAATGGTTACGAAGGGTAGTCCGGGCGTGGGTAATGGCGATTTCTTTCCACTCGGGGACCTCAAAAAGCCTGGCGGCGAAAGTCAGCAACTCCAGATTCATCATGTTGTCGATGATGACAGGATAGGTAAATTCCGGCTTGTTCCAGCTTTTCATGACACCCGTAACCGGCGAGAACCGGCCGGCAAGTTGCGCTGCAGCATCGCGGATGGTCCGTAAATAAAGGGTGTCACCGGTTTCGAGATAGGCCTTCCCGGATGAGGGAAGGACCTGGAAACCAAGGTCATGATCGCCTGTCAGACGGGAGACGTCCAGCAGTTTCGCCGTCTGACGCAGCGCCATCTCCCGCATGGCGGGGTCGCCGCCCAGTTCGTAGGTGTACCAGCAAACGCCCGGGAAAAAGCCGCTGCACCACCAATGCGTGTCAGAAAGGACCAGTTCTCCATTCTGAAAAGTGCGGGGCATCGTATCCTCTGACAGCGCCTGCTCCATGATGACGCATTGCCGGGCTGCAAGGGAGGCTACCTGCCCGGTGGGCAGCGGTTGCGCGCACCCGCAGAAAGCGAGCAGCACCGCGGAACCTAAAAGAAGAGACTGGAGTTTCATAATGGAAGATTGTTAATGCATGCCCGGCAAAGGTAGCCCATTTTCCGCCATCCCGGCATGTAAAACGCTTGTAAAATGCTGTAAAACGTTTTACCATCAAATTATTACCTTTGTGGAAACCGTATTTTTATATTTGCATGAAAATGAACGAAAGACCCATCATATCCCCTGAAGTGACTATCCGGGATGTCGCGGAAGCGGCCGGGGTGTCCATTTCTCTGGTATCCTTCGTCCTGAATGCCCGTCGGGGTCCGGACGGAGAATACATCAGCCACGCTTCCCAGCAAACTGCGCAGCGGATTATCGAGACCGCGGAGCGCCTCGGATACCATAGAAATAAAGCGGCCACGTCCCTGCGTACCGGCCGTTCCGACACGATCGGGGTCATCGTTTCCGACATTTCCAACACCTGTTTCAGCCAGATCTGCCGCAAAATTGAGAAACTGGCCTCAGAAGCAGGTTACCTTACCATTATTGCAAGTTCGGATGACCGCAAGGACAATTTCCGGCAACTGGTCGATAAGTTCCTGTATTCAGGCGTGGACGGTTTCATCGTAGCACCCTGCAATGGTGTGGAAGATGCCATCGGGAAAATCCGCAAAAGGAAAATTCCCGTCATCCTGTTCGACCGGGACCTGCCCGGAGTGGAAGGGGTGGGGCGCGTGCTGCTGGACAATGAGAAGGCCGGTCGGTGCGCGGTCAGGCTCCTCCGGAACCAGGGCCGCCATCACATCGGCCTCGTGCGTTACGAAACGGATATCCCTACCCTGATCGCCCGGGAACGGGGCTGTCGCCTGGAAGCGGATAAATGCGGCCTGCCCTTTACATCCAGCGTCCTGGCGCGGGAAACAATGCGCAAGGATATCGTGTCCGTGCTTCACAATGCCCGAGAGGAAGGGATCGACGCGATGATCTTCCCCTCCAACGCCATCACGGTGGACGGGATCTGCGCCATCAACGAACTGGGCTTCGACATTCCACGGGACCTTGCCGTCGTCGGTTTCGACCAGGAAGACCGTTCGGAAGCGTTCAATCCGTGGTTCTCCTTTGTCAACCAGCCCACCAAACTCGTCGCCGAATACTCTTTCCGCATGCTGCTCGACGCCATGAACGACAGCAGCACCCTTTCTACCAAGATCATCAATCCACTCTATACCCTGGGTAACAGATTGAAGAAATGACAAGCAGTAACGAATCCATACTCCTGCCCGGATCCATGTTCGAAGACCATGGCGGCTGGATCGCCGACCCCCAGTTCATGGAGGTGATGCACTCTTCGGAGATGCTCGCCCATGGGCTCGGACGTCCGGTCCGGGATGCCCGAACCGGGTTTGACGCCCCCACCGGCGACTCCTATCACATCTGGGTGCGGACCCGGAACTGGGCGGCCTGGTGGACGGACCGTCCGGGGCCCGGAAAATTCACCCTGGCGGTGGACGGGCAGCCGCTGGAAACCGTTTTCGGCAGCGGGAGCCCCCTGTGGCACTGGCAGTACGGCGGTACAATCCGACTGGAAGCAGGTCGGCACCAACTCGCCGTCCATGACCTCGACGGATTTGACGCGCGGTTTGACGCAGTGCTGTTTACGACCGAAGAAGGGGAGCCCGGCGAGATCGACGCGCTGAGGAGAAGATTGCTGCCTCTTCCCAAAGAGCCCGAGAACAGGGGACACTTTGATTTTGTCGTCGTAGGAGGAGGCGTTGCAGGCATGTGCGCCGCCATCAGTGCCGCCCGACTGGGCAGCAGGGTGGCTCTGGTACAGGACCGGAAAGTTTTTGGAGGCAACAACTCTTCCGAGGTACGGGTAGGGCTCGGCGGGCGGCTGAATATCGGCCGGTTCCCCGCACTGGGCTATCTCATGAACGAATTCGGCCCCGCACGGAAAGGCAACGCCCGCACTGCGGACGTCTATGAGGACGAGAAAAAAGCCGCCGCCATCGCCGCGGAAAAGAATATCACCGCCTTCACGGGCTACCGGGTGACCTCCGTCCGGAAGGAGGGCGCCCGCATCGTCTCCGTAACAGCCACTCAGGTAGATGACTACACTGAGATTCTCCTGGAGGGTGACTATTTCGCCGACTGCACGGGGGACGCCACCCTCGGCGTTCTTGCCGGGGCGCAGTGGGCCATGGGACGGGAGTCGAAACAGACGTACGGCGAACCGTCCGCCCCGGACCAGCCCGACGGAATCACGCTGGGCGCTTCCGTCCAATGGTACAGTGAGACCCGTCCGGAGCGGGTAGATTTCCCGGATATCGACTGGGGGCTTCCGATCGATGAGGAAACAGTCCAGAATGCCCGCAGGGGCCAATGGTACTGGGAAGTGGGCATGCGGGACGATATGGTCCAGGAGGCCGAAAGGATCCGTGATTACGGAATGTACGTGGCCTATTCCAACTGGTCCTACCTGAAGAACCATTCCCGTTTCCGGGACGAGGTCGCCTGCGAAGACCTCGCCTGGCTGTCTTTCTACGCCGGGAAGCGGGAGAGCAGGCGGCTCTTCGGCGACCATATCCTGACGGAGAATGACCTGCTGAACTTTATCCAGTACCCCGACGGATGCGTGTCAACCTCCTGGTATATCGACGACCACGAACCGGACCCGGAGAATGCCGCGCGGTTCAAAGAGCCCTGGCTGAGCCGCGGCCGTCTGACCCCTCTGGACTACTACCCCATTCCCTACCGCTGCCTGTACAACAGGGATGTAATTAACATGTTCATGGCCGGCCGTGACATCAGCGTAAGCCATCTTGCCCTGGGCACGGTGCGGGTGATGCGCACCTGCGCAATGGAAGGAGAGGTGATCGGAATGGCGGCGGACATCTGCCGGCGCAGACAGTGCCTTCCCCGTCAGGTGTATCCGGACTATTTCGACGATTTGAAAGCCCTGATGGAGAAAGGGGTCGGAGACCGGACCAAAGAATATTTACAGACCTATACGCTGGTCGATACGACCGCGGAACGAAGTGAAAACTGCTGAGGCTATGGGTATTATCGACTGGATGATCGTCGCCCTCTTCCTGCTGGGGCTCACCGCGATCGGGTTTTTCTTCTCGCGGAAGAACCGCAACATGGAAGACTATTTCGTGGCGGGGCGTTCGATGCCGACCTGGCTCGTCGCGCTGGCCGCGACGGGAACCTCCATCAGCGCCGGGACCTTCGTCGGGTCACCGGAACTGGGCTTCAACACAAATATCACCTTCATCATGAGTTGCGTCGGAGCGGTGATCGGTGGCTTTTTCGTGGCCCTGATCGTGCTCCCGAAACTATACCGGGCCCAGACCATCACCATTTACGGCTACATCGGGGAACGTTTCGGCGATCCCTCCAAACGGGCGAGTTCTGTGATGTTCCTCCTCGGACAGCTCTTCACCTCCGGAAGCCGGCTTTTCATCGCCGCCATCGCGGTGTCGGTGATGGCCTTCGGGGCTATCGACTTCCGTTTCATCATGTATTCCATTATCATTCTGGGCGTCATCAGCACCATCTATACGATGGCCGGCGGCATCAAAGGCCTGCTATACATCGATGCCCTCCAGATCCTGCTGGTCGTCGGCACCGGGGTCGCCGCCCTGGCCCTCGTCTTCTCGCAGTTGGGCATGGGCCTCGGCGAGATCGTCGAGCGCCTGAACGCCGGCATGGTGAAGATTCCCGGCCAGGCCGCTTATGCCATGGCGGCGGATGGAAGCATGACCGGCTGGGAGCCCGGCAACAAACTCCAGTTAATGGATCCCCGTTTCGACATCACCAAGCCCTACAATCTGGCCGGAGCTCTGATCGCCTATGCCATCTTTAAGTTCGCCCAGTTCTCCACCGACCACGAATTCGTGCAGCGCCAACTCACCTGCCGGTCTGTCAAAAACGCCGGTGTGTCTCTGGTCTATTCGCAACTGATGGCCATCCCCATTGTGTTTATTTTCCTTTCCATCGGTCTGTTGCTCTACGTGAAATATACAGCCGACCCGGCTCTGGGGGCCTCTTCCGGTTTCTTTACCGATGCGCGGGATGTCTTCCCGCAGTTTATCCGGAACGGAATCCCCACCGGGGTAAGGGGCATCATGATCGTGGGATTGCTGGCAGCGGCACTGTCCAGTTTCAACTCGGCCATCAATGCCATGGCAAGCAGTTTTGTGAGCGATCTGTACCTGCCGATCCGGCAGGCCCGCGGCAAGGCCGTCTCCACCGACGCCGCCCAGCTCGGCTCCTCCAGGAAGATGGCAGCGCTGATGGGGTTGGTACTGACGGGTTTCGCCATCGTCACGGCGGTGATGCAGCAGGCCAGCGGACTCAACCTGGTGGATTTCGCCACCGGCGTGATGTGTTTTTCCTATGCGGGCATGCTCGGCGTCTTTATTACAGCACTTTACACGCGCCGGGGCAACACCCGGAGCGTAATTGCGGCGCTGGCCGCCGGTCTGATGGTCGTCCTGCTGCTGCAACCTTATATCCTTACGCCGCTTTCGACAGCCCTTTTCGGCCGGCCGCTCTTCATTGCCTGGCCCTGGTGGTGCCCGATAGGCGCCCTGGTCAGCACGGCAATCTGCCTGTCGGGCAGGCCGGAAAAACGCAGCCTCGCAGCCTCTCAATCAGATACAATAGGATAATGTTCAAGAAATCTCTCATATGTTTCCTGACGGGATTGTTCATCCCCGTGTTGTTGCTGGCCCGGCAGCAGGATCATCCCCGCCTCTTCCTGCGCGGCGGGGAAGAAAAAGCCCTGATGGCCAATATCGCACGGGATGAAGTCTGGACACGGATGCATCGCGCCATCATCGATGAATGCGCGGTCATCGATACGCTCCCGCTCTGTGAAAGGATCATCAAAGGCCCCCGGATGCATGCGATTTCCTGCGAGGTATTACGCCGCGTTCTGATGCTCAGTTACGCATATCGAACGGAAGGGCTCGCTTCCTGCGCGGCGCGGGCGGAAAAAGAAATGCTGCACGCCGCCGCCTTCGTCGACTGGAATCCTTCCCACTTCCTGGACGTGGCGGAAATGTCCACCGCGCTCGCCATCGGATATGACTGGCTCTACGACTGGCTGCCGGCCGCCTCGCGCGATTCGATCCGGA
>CAMIYB010000075.1 GCA_946402945.1 uncultured Bacteroidales bacterium
GCTACCGCGGGTTGTTGCCAGGAAGAGACCATGCAAGAGGGAGAGGCTACCGCGGGTTGTTGCCAGGGTGGAATCGTGCAGGACGGGGAGACCGGTCGCGGGATGTTGCCAGGAAGAAAGCGCGCAAGAGGGAGAGGCTACCGCGGGATGTTGCCAGGAAGAGAGCGTGCAAGAGGGAGAGGCTACCGCGGGTTGTTGCCAAGGGTGGTAAAGTGCAGGAAAGGAGAACTACCGCGGGTTGTCGCCAGGGAACAATCACGCAGGAAGGTGAGACAAGTCGCGGGTTGTTTTCAAGAAGGGAGCGTGCAAGCGGCGGCCCCTGACGCGACGTCCCGGCGGCCCCTGACGCGACGTCCCCGGCGGCCCCGCAAGGTGGCTTTCAGGCGACTTTGCGGCGGAGGAGGGGCCAGAAGAGGGCGGGGAGCAGGAAGGAGAGCAGGCAGGCGCCGATCCAGAACCAGGCCACGGCCGTGAAGTCGTAGCTGGCGGAGACTCCGTCGGGGAGGGTGCCGCGGGCGGAGGACTCGATCAGGACGCCGGAAATGGTGCTCTGGAGGGCGGCGGCGACGTAACTGGAAATGCCGACCACCCCGAGCGCGGCGCCGGTGGCCTTGCGGGGGACGATGTCCAGGGCCATGAGGCCGGAGACGATGCAGTAGAGGGCCGCGAGGGTGAGGCTGGCCAGCGAGAGGAAGGCGATGTTGAGCAGGTAGTTGCCGCGGGTGAGCAGGAAGAGGGAAAGGGTGAGCAGGCAAATGACCCCGCACAGGAGGACGGGACGGAGCCGGTTGCCGCGGAAGAGGCGGTCGGACAGCCAGCCGGCCAGCACCGTTCCCACTACGCCGATGCCCTCGGAGATGGCGATGATGTAGGCCGCATCGGTCAGGGCGTATCCCTTGGCCTTCTGCAGGAAGAAGATTCCCCACGACGAGATGCCGTACTGCGTGATGTACACGAAGGCGCTGGACAGGGCGATGATCCAGATGCCGGGATGGCGTAGGACGGCCAGATGGAGTTGGCGCGTCGGGATGCCGTCGGCCTCATGCGGCGTCTCCCCGGAAAGGGTCTGGACGGAGGGAAGTCCCTTGCTCTCAGGCGTATCCGAAACGAGCAGCAGAATGAGGAGCGAGCCGGCGAAGCCGCAGAGTGCCGCGACCAGGAAGCCGTACTGCCAGCCCAGCCACAGCACCACATGGCCGATCAGGATCATGGACAGGGATTTTCCCAGGTAAGGGGTCGCGCAGAGGATGCTGTAGAAGGTTCCGCGGCTGCGCAGGGGGAACCAGCGCGAAAGGCTGATGACCGCCGGTGGCGCTCCCATCGACTGCGCCCAGCCGTTGATGCCCCAGACCAGGGCGAAGACCAGGAAAATGAGCGTGGTCGAAAGGCCCAGCCAGCCGTGCAGCAGTCCGAGCGCGCCCATGACAAGGTTGGCCAGGGTGCTGACGACCAGGCCCACCGCCATGAAGCGGCGTACGTTGCAGTAGTCCGCGATGAAGCCGTTGCAGAATTTCCCGACGGCGTAAACCAGCAGCAGGGCGGAATCCACCAGGCCGATCTGGGCGGGCGAGAGGATGCCGCCGTCCACGACGGGCTGTTTGACCACGCTGATGGCCATCCGGCACACATAGTAGAGGCAGTATGCCGCACAGACGCCCCAGAACGTGCGGGAGCGCAGCCGCCGGTATTCGGCGTCCACCTGCCCTTCCGGAACGGTCCGGGCGGAGGGCTTGCTGATGCGGAAGTAACTGAAAAAACTCAACCTACGAAGCGGTACCACTGGTCCGCGTCAATATATTGGAACTGTTGGCCGACCTGATGGAGAATGAAGCAGGTAATGCTCTCCGGGGAGTCCTTGGCCAGGAAAAGCGTGACGGCGCCGTCGGGGGCGATGGCGATGCTGATCAGGTTGGGAATGCCGTAGAAGCCTTCGTCGTCCACGGCCCAGACGCTGTCTTCCTGCCCTTCTTCGACCTCGGTCGAGAGCGTGCCCACGGCAACGATCCGGTAGTCCTCATGCCAGACGAAGGCCACCATCGCTTCGCCGCCGGAATGGACGAATTCGACGATATCCAACTCGCCGGCCCCCTCGCGCAGCCAGCCGATCTTGCGGCTTCGGGCCACGTCGCGGCCGAACATCCGGGAAACCTGGAGTTCGATGTCGCCTGTCGTGTTCAGTTCGGGCTCCGGGAATTTCCAGCGGCTGAAGGAGGGCCAGCGGTGGAAGGCGGCGAATTCGGAATCGGCCACCAGCACCTCCACTTCGAAGGAGCCATAGCCCCGGAACTGCTTGCGCTTGGGCTCGAGGGCTTTGTAATACAGGCCCTGGATGTTGTCGAAATCAAGGTCGTCCCGTCCGCATTTGGCATCTTTGTTCTTGCGGGTATCCGCGCTGGGGAAGGCCAGGTTGGCGTTCTGCTTGAAAATGATCCAGTTGTGGTCGGGCTGTTTGCCGATTTTATCGTCGGGGGAGAGCGGGGTGACGAAAAGGTCGAACTGACGGCTCGGGTAGGCGAAGTGCGGCAGGTTCAGTTTGTCCCAGTCGTAGGGGATGCCGGTGATCCAATAGGCGCCGGGCTCCACCCACTGCGACTCGTTGTTCAGCACGACCTCCCCGACGGGCGGGCACTCCGTGAAAGCGTCGGCGGCGATGCCGTTCACCCGGACCCAGTTGCCGTCGAAATCCCTGACCTGTTTGGGCAGGACCACTTTGTCGCCGTAGTTGCCGCCGCGGCGCAGCATGCAGCCGGCCTTGTCGTCGAGTTCATAGAGGTAGCCGTTCTTGTCGATCAGGACGAAATCGCTGCGGACATAGATGCCGCCCAGGGGGATGTCACCGTCCGGGGCCTCCTGGTAGATTTCTTTCACGCGGACGGCGGCGGGATATTGCTCCGGGTCCAGGTCCGGCTTGAGTTCTACGAGGATGGAATACTCGAATTCCTCGGCCGGATAATTGTACAGGAGGATACCCTCCTCGACGGGGATGCCCTGGCCGTCCGTGTCGAAACGGAGGTCGGGATTGCCGGGGACCTGGAGCATGAAGGAAGCCTGGTCCTTTCCCATGGGGATCAGGATGAGTTCGACGGTGTTTTCGGGACTGTTCCCGTCCACCGTTTCCGTAAGGACATAGCGTCCGCCCCAGTCCTGGGCACCGAGGCTGATGCCGAACAACAGGGCTGCGAGAGAAAGGAACTGTTTCATAATAAATCTGTTATGGGCAGACTGCGCGCAGGTTCATGCCGAAATACCGGGCGGTGCTGATGAGGGCGGTGCCGTCATCTTTCGAGGCGTTCATGTGCCAGGAAGTCCCGTTTTCTTTGTTCTGCGTGGAGGCCCAGTAGCGGCAGTGCGGTTCGCCGGAGGCCTCCACTCTGCTTCCGCCGCTGTAGAATCCGCCGGCGGGCAGGAAGATGGATTTATCGGTAAAGCCCGGCTTCTTGCTGGTAATGCGCAGGCCCGGGACCAGGATCTCGTCGGAATATTTTTCTTCCCAGACCACGTCGCAGTTGTCCGAACTCAGGAGTTCCTCCCATTCCGCTTTGGTCGGGGTGCGGAGCGGGCTGCCGAGTTTCGTGAGGACGGCGTCATAGTTGGTATCCAGATAGTTGCCGGAAGAATAACTACCCTTGGGCAGGAACTCGCCCCAGGCGTAGTAGTATCCGATGTCGTAGGGCTGAACGGCACCGACATTGATGTCGGTCCACTGGACGGAGAGTCCCATGTTGACAAGGGTCGGGACCTCGATGGGCAAACTGTTATAATCGACTTTTTGGCAGGAAGGGAGAAGGATGATGGCTGCAAGTCCTGCGAGAAGTGTTCTTAGAATCGTTTTCACGGATATTAGAATTTGTGTTCGAAAACAAAGGTAATGAAAAAAAACGGATACTTGTTTCCGCGGAGGGAAAAAATGAAAAAAATTGCTACTTTTGTGCGATGGCGAAAGACTATCTGGAACTGGTCCGTCTTCAGGGGCTTATCAAGGAAGGGCTTGCGGAACTCTTCCCGGACAAAATTTGGGTCAAGGCCGAAATCGGCCAGTGGAGTCCGCATGCCAACGGCCACTGTTATCTGAGTCTGATGCAGAGCCGGGGCGGCAAGGTTGTCGCGGAGTCCCGCGCCATGATCTGGAAGTGGCATTACCCCCTGCTGCGGGAGACTTTCGAAAAGACCGCCGGGCAGCCGCTCGGAGCCGGGCTGACCGTCCTGGTACGGGTCCAGGTCAATTTCAGCGAAATCTACGGTGTCAGTCTCTTCATCGACGACATTGACCCCGCCTTCACCCTCGGGGAGAAGGAGGCCGAACGCCGGCGCGCCCTCGAGCGCCTGACCGCCGGCGGCTATCTGGACATGCAGAAAGAGTTGGCGCTGCCGCGCCTGCCCTACCGCCTGGCGGTGGTTTCCTCCCAGACGGCCGCCGGCTATGGCGACTTTTGCAAGCACTTGCTGCACAATGAGTATGGCTATGTCTTCGAGGTCCGGCTTTTCGAGGCGCTGATGCAGGGGGAGTCGGCTCCGGCCTCCATCACGGCGGCCCTGCTGGACGCCGCGCAGCAGGGGCCTGACGCCATCCTGATCCTGCGCGGAGGCGGCTCGGAACTCGACCTTTCCTGCTATGACGACTTCGACCTGGCGGTCGCCATCGCCACGGCTCCCGTCCCCGTGATTACGGCCATCGGCCACGACCGCGACGTCCACCTGGCCGACCTGGTGGCCAATGAAAGCGTCAAGACGCCGACGGCCCTGGCCGACCTGTTCCTGGACCGGTATGCCGCCGAGGACGCCGCCATCGACGCGCTCGGAGCCCGCGTCACCCGCGCCGTCCGGGAACTGCTCCGCCTCCAGGAATCCCGCGCGGAGGCCGCCCTGGCGCGCATCCGCTATGCCGCCGGCAGCCGGTTGGGGATGGAACAATCCCGCGTGGACCTGCTGGAGGCCGTGATCGGGGCCTGCGACCCGCACAAGATCCTCTCGCTGGGTTACGTGCTGGTAACGGACGAGGACGACAAACTGATCAAAAGCGTCGGGCAGGTCCGCCCGGGCGGGAAGATCGGCGTGCGGATGGGCGACGGCAGCCTGCGGGCCACCGTCACGGATATCCGCAGCGACAGCCGGGACAGCATGCAGAAAAACATCGCATAGATATGGAAGAAAAATTCGATTATGCCGCCGCCATGGCCGAACTCGAGGGCATCGCGAAAAAAGTCGAGGACCCCGGGACCCGGCTCGACGACATCGATGCCCTCGTGGGCCGCAGCAAGGAACTCATGGCCGCCTGCCGCGCTTACCTGCGGACGGTTAAGGACAAAATAGATACCCTGGAAGGATGATTTACGACAAAGACCCCTGGCTCCTCCCCTACAAGGATGCCATTGACGCGCGCCACCGGCGCATCGAAGAACTCCGTCGCCGCTTCGCCGGGGACGGCCGCCTGGCCGATGTGGTCAACAACCACCTCTATTACGGGCTCCATCGCACGGAAGACGGCTCCTGGGTGTTCCGCGAATGGGCGCCCAACGCCTCCCGCATCTACCTGGTGGGCGATTTCAACAACTGGAAGCGTACGGCCCCCTATGCCTTCAAGCCCATCGGCGGCGGCAACTGGGAACTCTATCTCCCGGAGTTCTTCCTCCACCACGGCGACCTGTACAAACTCTTCATCGAGTGGCCCGGCGGGGGCGGGGAACGCCTGCCGGCCTATGTCCGCCGGGTGGTCCAGGATGAGACCACCAAGATCTTCGCCGCCCAGGTCTGGAATCCGGAGCAGCCCTACGAGTGGAAGCACGGTCATGCCGGGAAGCGTCCCGCACCCATGATCTACGAGTGCCACATCGGCATGTCCTCCGAGCAGGAGAAGGTGGCCTCTTTCGAGGATTTCCGCCGCGACGTCCTGCCCCAGGTCAAGGAACTGGGCTATGACACCATCCAGATCATGGCCCTGCAGGAGCATCCCTACTACGGTTCTTTCGGCTACCAGGTCTCCAATTTCTTCGCCCTGAGTTCGCGTTTTGGCACCCCGGAGGAGTTCAAGCGCCTGGTGGACGACGCCCACGGCAAAGGCATCG
>CAMIYB010000076.1 GCA_946402945.1 uncultured Bacteroidales bacterium
CATTCCGGTGGACGCCATCTACACCCCGATCCGCAAGGTCAACTGGACCGTGGACGACTGGCGCGTCGAGCAGAAGACCGACTATGAGAAGCTCAACCTCGAGATCGTGACCGATGGCTCCATCACGCCGAACGCCGCCCTCCAGGATGCAGCCAACATTCTCATCTATCACTTCAAGCTCTTTACGGACGACAAGAAACTCACCCTTGAGAACGTGGTCGAATCCGAATCCGACGAACTCAATGAGGAGCAGCTCCGCATGCGTCACCTCCTGCTCGGCAAACTTTCCGACCAGGGCCTTTCCGTGCGCGCTTACAACTGTCTGAAGGCTGCCGATATCGACACTTTCGCCGACCTGGTTTCCTATTCCCGGAGTGAACTGATGAAGTTCCGCAACTTCGGACGGAAGTCCCTCAACGAAATCGATATCCTCATCGAGAAGATGAAACTTTCCTTCGGGATGGATGTCAGAAAGTATAATATTGAACCCAAGAAAAAGAATAACGTTTAGATATGAGGCACAATAAAGCTATCAATCATCTGGGCCGTAAGAGCAGCCACCGCAAGGCGATGCTTGCCAACATGTCCTGCTCGCTGATCCAGCACAAGCGCATCGTCACCACGGTCGCCAAGGCCAAGGCCCTGAAGATGTACGTCGAGCCGATCATCTCCAAGTCGAAGGAAGATACGACCCACTCCCGCCGCGTTGTCTTCAGCTACCTGAAGGACAAGAACGCCGTCAGCGAACTCTTCCGCGTCATCGCTCCGAAGATCGCCGACCGTCCGGGTGGATATCTCCGCGTTCTCCATGTCGGTTTCCGTCAGGGTGACGCCTCCGAGATGGCCCTTGTCGAGTTTGTCGACTTCAACGAGGCCGCCCTCGCTTCCGCTCCGAAGAAGGACGCCAAGAAGACGACCCGCCGCAGCCGCGCCAAGAAGGCGGAGGCCCCGGCAGAAGCTCCCGCGGCGGAGGAAGCCCCTCAGGCTGCAGAAGAGCCGAAGGCGGAATAAGGCAAAAAAGGCGCTCCTCCAAGGGTCCGCCTTTTTTCCTTTATCTCCGCGGGCGTGCGCCCACAGTTTGATTATCAATTCTTTATAAACTTTTCTTTATGAGTTATCTGTTCTATTTCGTGCCTGTGGCAGCGGTGATTGCGCTGCTCTTTGCCTGGATTTTCTTCCGTCAGATGTACAAAGAAAGCGAAGGCACTCCCACGATGAAGGAGATCGCCCAGTATGTCCGCGAGGGCGCGATGGCTTACCTGAAACAGCAGTACAAGGTGGTCGTCATCGTCTTTGTGGTCCTGGCCGTTTTCTTCGCTATCCTGGCCTATGGCTTCGGTGTCCAGAACCCTTGGGTTCCGTTCGCTTTCCTGACCGGCGGTTTCTTCTCCGGTCTGGCCGGTTTCGTCGGTATGAAGACGGCGACCTACGCTTCCGCACGTACGGCCAACGCCACGAGCCGCAGTCTCAACAGTGGCCTTAAGATCGCCTTCCGCAGCGGCGCCGTCATGGGCCTGACCGTTGTCGGTCTCGGCCTTCTGGATATTTCCATCTGGTGGCTGGTCCTCAACGCTTTCGTCGCTGAGGCTACCGCCGCCCAGAAACTGGTCGTCATTACCACCACGATGCTGACCTTCGGTATGGGTGCTTCCACCCAGGCCCTCTTCGCCCGTGTCGGCGGCGGTATCTACACCAAGGCTGCCGACGTAGGTGCCGACATCGTGGGCAAGGTCGAGCAGGATATCCCCGAGGACGATCCCCGCAACCCGGCCACCATCGCCGACAACGTGGGTGACAACGTGGGTGACGTCGCCGGTATGGGCGCCGACCTCTACGAGTCCTACTGCGGTTCCATCCTCGCCACCATGGCCCTCGGCGCCTCCGCGTTCTTCACGGACGGCATCGACGTCCAGATGCGCGCCATCATGGCCCCGATGCTGATCGCCGCCATCGGTGTGGTCCTGTCCATCATCGGTATCTTCGCCGTCCGCACCAAGGAAGGCGCTTCCCTGAAGGACCTGCTCGGCTCGCTGAGCGTAGGTACCAACCTGGCCGCCGTCCTCATCGCCGTCCTTTCCTTCGGCGTGTTCTACCTGCTGGGCTTCCCCAACTGGTGGCAGATGTCCCTGAGCGTGCTCTCCGGCCTGCTCGCCGGCGTGATCATCGGCAAGGTGACCGAATACTACACTTCCCACTCCTACAAGCCGACCCAGAAGCTGGCTGAGAGTTCCCAGACGGGCCCTGCGACCGTGATCATCAACGGTGTCGGCCTCGGTATGATCTCCACCGCCATCCCGGTGGTGACCATCGCCTGCGCCATCCTCCTGGCCTATGGTTTCGCCACGAACTTCGTCTTCTCGACCGAGACGCTGAGCCTCGGCCTCTACGGCATCTCCATCGCCGCCGTCGGTATGCTCTCGACCCTGGGCATTACCCTGGCCACCGATGCCTACGGCCCCATCGCGGACAACGCCGGCGGCAACGCCCAGATGTCCGAACTGGATCCGTCCGTGCGTGAGAAGACCGATATCCTCGACTCCCTGGGCAACACCACGGCCGCTACCGGCAAGGGCTTCGCCATCGGCAGCGCCGCACTGACCGCCCTCGCCCTGCTGGCCTCCTACATCGAGGAGATTAAGATCGGTCTGGGCCACATCGGCAAGACCACCCTGGAAGTCGGTGACAAGGTCGTGAACACGGTTTCCGCCACCATTACCGACATCGTGGAATACTACGACATCACCCTGATGAATCCGAAGGTGCTCGTGGGCGTCTTTATCGGCGCCATGATGGCCTTCCTGTTCTGCGGCCTTACGATGAACGCCGTGGGCCGCGCCGCCGAGAAGATGGTGGTCGAGGTCCGTCGCCAGTTCCGTGAGATTGCGGGTATCCTCGAGGGCAAGCAGCGTCCGGACTACACCTCCTGCGTGCGCATTTCCACCAAGGCTGCCCAGCATGAGATGATCTTCCCGTCCATTCTCGCCATCATCGTTCCGATGCTCGTGGGTGTCCTCCTCGGCCCTGCCGGCGTCATCGGCCTGCTGGCCGGCGGTCTGGGCGCAGGCTTCGTCCTGGCCATCTTCCTGGCCAACTCCGGCGGCGCCTGGGACAACGCGAAGAAGTACGTGGAGGAAGGCCACTTCGGCGGCAAGAACTCCCCGTCCCACCATGCGACGGTTGTCGGCGACACCGTGGGCGATCCGTTCAAGGACACCTCCGGCCCTTCGCTGAACATCCTCATCAAACTCATGAGCATGGTCTCCATCGTCATGGCCGGTCTGACCGTTATGTTGCATTAGGCCAAGTATTTGCATAAGAGAGTCCGTCGGGTTTTCCCGGCGGACTTTTTTTTGACCGTGACGGACGGACAGATCATATCGCTTTGGCAGGAAGGGCGCCGGGATGAGGCGTTCCGGGAGCTTGTCGCCGCGTACAGCGAGCGGCTCTACTGGCATGTCCGCCGCCTGACGGGCTCCCATGAGGACACGGACGACCTGCTCCAGGAGATTTTCGTCCGCGCCTGGGCCGCGCTGCCCTCCTTCCGGGGCGAGGCGCAACTGGGGACCTGGCTGTGGCGTATCGCCACCAACCAGAGCCTCAATTTCCTGCGTCAGCAGCGGCTGCGGGCCGCCCTGTCCTTCAAGAGCCTGGACCGGTACGAGGCACAGCGCATCGACGAGGACCCCTGGTTCGACGGCGATGCGGCCGAGCGCCGGCTCATGAAGGCCCTGGCCCGCCTGCCCCACAAGCAGCGGATCGTCTTCTCGCTCCGCTATTTCGACGAAATGTCCTATGAGGAGATGGCCCGGGTGCTCGACACCTCGGTCGGCGCCCTCAAGGCCTCCTACCATTTTGCCAGCGAAATAATCCGCGCCGAACTTTCCGATTAAACTTTTCCCTGATCCCTGTGTCTTATTATACGATGAAAGGCAAGAATGCATATCGCGTCCCCGACGGCTATTTCGCCTCCCTGCAGGAGCGGCTCAGCGCCATTCCGCAGCAGGAGCAGCTCAGCGCCATTCCGCAGCAGGAGCAGCTCAGCGTCATTCCGCAGCAGGAGCGGCTCGGCGTCATTCCGCAGCAGGAAGCGGCGCCGGGCGTATGGGTCCGTGTCCGTCCCTATCTGGCCCTGGCCGCGGCTTTCGCCGTGCTGGTGACCCTCGGTACGGCCCTCCTCCGCTGGACGGCCGCCCCCGCCGAAGACGACTGGGACTCTTTCGCCGTAGCGCAGATGATGCCCCGGACGGAGCCGGACGCATTCTACGACGCCACCCTGGCCGAGAGTCTTGCCCCCGCCCTTACGTATGATGATATCGCGCAATATCTATTGGAAACAGGTGTAAGTTTAGAAGAATTGGAAAACGATGAAACTGATGATTAGTTTTTTCGCCGCATTGATACTGGCAGTATCTCCGGCGATGGCCCAGGACAATGTCCGTCATGCGCGGCGGTCCGACGGGCAGAATGTAGAACGTCCCCAGCGTGACAGGAGTCAGTGGCAGGAAAAGATGAAGGCCGAGAAGATCGCCTTCTTTACCAGCGAACTGGGACTGACCAGCGCGGAAGCCGAGCGTTTCTGGCCGGTTTACCACGAAGCGGAAAAGGCGCGTCGCGAAGCCTATAAGGGCGTCGGGAACGCCTATCGCGAACTCGAAGCGGCCCTGAACGAAGGGAAAGATGTCGAAGCGAAACTGCAAGCCTACCTCGAGGCGCAGAAAGCCTCTCAGGAAATCGACGAGAGTTATCTGCCGAAATTCCGTCAGGTGCTGTCGATCGAGCAGGTGGCCCGCCTCTTCCTGGCCGAGGAGAAATTCCGCCGCCAGCAGATCCACCGCTTCCACGGCGGTGACATGCCCCAGCGCCCCCAGGGCGGAGACCGCCATCCCGATCCCTTCCGCCCGCGCCTCCAGCAGTAGCCCGCCGGGCAGTGGATTTCGCCGGGAAGGCCGCAGAGTTTGCTCCGCGGCCTTCTCTGCGTGAATGGGCCCCGACTTCTGCCTGTCATGCCCGACCTGAACGCGTCATGTCCGACCTGAACGCGTCATGCCCGACCTGAACGCGTTATGCCCGATCTGAACGCGTTATGCCCGATCTGAACGCGTCATGCCCGACCTGATCGGGCATCCCTCCCTCTGGCCGCACCCACGGCAGTTCTCTCTCCTGCGCGTTCGTTCCCTGGCAACAACCCCGCGGTAGCGCCGCGAGCCGTCCCATCGAGCTCGCAAGGCCGCGTTCCGCGCGGTTGTAGCCGGCGGCCTGCGTTTCCGCCGCCGGCGGTGACATCCTTCCGTCAATTGCAGCCTCTTTCCCGGCTACAGCCACATCCCCGATATCCTTCTTCATGACGTCTTCCTTCATGATATCCTTCTCTCTAACATCCCCAGTCCTGAGATCCTCCTTCCCGTCTACATTTTTTCTCCCCGGACCCCTTACAGTCTCCTACCCGGCCGGATGTTTCCCTTTCTCCGGATGGTCCAATAGTCCTTCAATCATCCAGCGTGTCCCCGTTGCCCCGGCATGAAACTACGCCTGGATTGGGAAATGCTGCGAAAACACGTGAAATGGATAATGCTGATCTATAGCGACTTGTCGTATCATCTTTGCTGGATATTGAGGCCACTGAAAAAGGTTCGTCCTCTATAACCTTCTGAGAATCGCATA
>CAMIYB010000077.1 GCA_946402945.1 uncultured Bacteroidales bacterium
GCCACGCCGCCGTCCGGCAACTTCCATAGAATCAGGATGCGCAGCATGTAGGCATACAGGATGACGGCATAGATCAGCAGGGCCGGCGTAAGGATATATTCGACAATGATACGCAGGAAGCGCCGGTCGTTCCACTGCCCGGCGGGCTCGGACACAAAAGAGCAGCAGAGCATCGGGGCGACGACCAGCCAGATGAACATCTGGGGATAGACGTACCACTTCTCGGCAAGATCCTTCGGGATGAACAGGAAATCCACCGAGGCGATGATGGCGAGCAGCGACAGCGACAGGACTCCGGCCACAAGCACCGCGACGAACCCTTTTTCCAGACTATGGAGAATGGTGGCGGCGTAATGTTCATTGTCCTGCCGGCCGCCGGCCGCGAAGAGCAGGATGAAGGCAATGAGGTACGTCGCGATGATGGCGGCGTCTTTCAATTCCGGCTGCCAGACATAGAGGGGAATCCAGAAAAGCGCCGAGATGAAATAGCAGGCCTTCCAGACGACCGTCCCCTTCCGACCGGCCTGCCGGTGCAGGCAGAAGGAAAGCAGCAGAAGCGGGAGGAAAAAGACGAGCGGGAAACCCGTCTTGACCACCTCCTCGTTGTCAAGAAGGTTCAGGATGAAGGCGGCTAGGGAGATGAATGCCTCCACCGGAAACCGCCGGAAACTATGGAGAAGATCCTGCCAGAGGGCCTTCAGGGAAAGGAATTTCCAAATACCTGCCATATCAGAAATCGATTATAATGGGAGCGTCCGAGAAGGGACTGATGGCCGCTGCAAGAAGGATTCGTCTCATATCAGGTTTACTGACAAAAATGATGGTTTACACGACAAAAATACGGATAATCCGCCGGATACTCAAATCACGCCGCCGGAATCTTACCGCGCCCGGGCGGCGCGGAAGGAAGCAAGTTGCTGCCGGACAAGAGTTTCCGGAACGGACAGGCCCTCCTTGAAGAAGGTGACGCCCCCATCCTTCGCAGAAGGGATCCAGTTGCCGACGATTTCGCCGTCGAGGGCGGCGACATGGCGGAAGATGCCTTTGTTGTCATGGGCATGGCGGGCATGGTCGGGATGGAGGACCACGTCCCGGCTCTTATAGCCGATGAGATATTCGTCATAGGCCGGAAGCAGCAGGAAATTGCCGCTCCGGAACCCCCGGGTGCGGCATTCCGCATGGACGAAGAAGGTGCGTCCTTTGCGACGGACGGCCATGAGGGCATCTCCGCATGCGTCCATTCCCGTCCGGCAGTCGCCGACATTGAGGCCGGACCACCAGACGAAGTCCTCCAGCGTGGCGGGGCCATGGCTGCGGAAATACTTCGCCGCCAGCCGTCCCAGGGCCTCTTCCCGGTCGAGGTGGCCGGACGCCCCTACCCGCTCGCGGGTCAGCATATAGGTGCTTTTGGGGCCGATCGGTCCGCTGACCACAAGCCCTTCCAGTTCCGCCATCCGGAGATGGTGGCTGAAAGACAGGTGCGCTTTCGGGATGCCTCCGTCCAGGAGCGCCGCATTGATGTCATCCTCGGTGGCGACATGTTTTTCGCCCAGCACCCGTTCGATGATGGCGAAGGTGGTATCCCTTTCGTCCGCCGAGAACCGGTATCCCAGCGAGGCGGTCCAGCCGTTCATCACGGACAGGGCCTTCTTGTAAATGACCGCACGGATCCAGTGATAATCTTCCGCCGTGACCAACTGCCAGGTACATCTGAGCAGGTGGGCGCGGAGGATCTTCCCCTCGTCGAACGCCTTTTCGAAAGCCTGGAACGAAGGTTTGCGCGTGCGCATGGCGACGGCCCACCGCATGGCCCGCGGGTCCTGGGCCTGCATGGCGCCGAACCACGAAACCACCTCCGCCGGGTCCTTGAACTGCGGCGAGGCGAGTTGTTGGCTCAGAAGACGTGCGGAGACGGGGTTCACGCAGAGAGGATTTCCTGGGAGTCAAAGATCAGGGTGCCGGTCCGGCCGGACTTCGCCAGCCGGACCATGGCGGCCGCAACCGCCTCTGTCGGCATGGGCTTCCAGGCACGCAGGAGGCCGATGCCATTGAGGACTTTCAGGACGGCGACGCCGGCCTTCTCCCCGAAACGGTCGCTGCCCTTCCGGATCAGGGACGGCGGCCGGAGGATGAAACAGCCCGGGAAGCCGAGGGCGGCGACGTCGTCATCCAGCCGGCCTTTCATCCTGGAATAGAAGATCCTGGACTTTGCGTCGGCGCCGACCGAGGAGACGAGGACACAGGCGGGAACACCGGCGGCCCTTGCCGCTTTCGCGGCCTCATACTGATAGGTGTAGTCCACCTTCCACTGTGCCTCCTGGCTCCCGGCGGCCTTGATGGTGGTGCCCATGCAGGAGAACAGGACGTCGCCCGTCAGCAGGCCGGCCCATTCCGCCGGATGGTCGAAATCCACCACGTGCGGGACCAACTTTTCGGAAGGGATGGCCACCTCCCGGCGGACAAACACATCCACCCGCTCGAAAGCGTCATCCTCCAGCAACTGCCTGACAAGGTCCTTCCCGACAGCGCCCGTAGCGCCCAAAACAAGTGCTTTCATTTGCAATGATTCTATCGTATCTGCAAAAATAAGCAAATAATCACATTTGCGAGGCGTTTTTGTTAAACAAATGAAAACCATTATCTTTGCATCCATGCCAGGGCAGAAAGCGAGAATATGGATTGCACTGATTCCGGTGACGGTACTCGTCGCCGTCCTGGCGCTGGACATATCCATATTCGGGGCAGATTCCATCCTGGGCGCCTCGCAGGTAGCCCTCCTGCTGGCAGGGGGCATCTGCCTCGGCCTGTCGGTATTGTGCTACAAAACCCCGTGGAAGAGCTTTGAGAAGGCGGTTTCAGCGCACGTCGGAGACATCGCCGGGGCGATCCTGATCCTGCTGCTCATCGGCGCCATTTCCGGCACCTGGACGGCCAGCGGCGTCGTCCCCGCCTTCATTTATTACGGATTGAAAATCATCAGCCCCAAGGTGTTCCTCCTGACCGCCTGCCTCCTCTGCGCCGTCGTTTCCGTGATGACCGGATCGTCCTGGACGACCATCGCGACGGTAGGCGTGGCCCTGCTGGGGATCGGCCGGGCGGAAGGGTTCAGCGACGCCATGACGGCCGGAGCCATCATCTCCGGAGCGTACTTCGGCGACAAGATCTCGCCGCTTTCGGATACCACCGTGCTGGCCTCTTCCGTCAACGGCGTTCCCCTGTTCCGGCACATCCGCTACATGATGCTGACGACGGTCCCGTCCTTCGTCATCACGCTGATCGTCTTCACCGTCCTCGGCTTGTTCCACAAAGAGACGGGAAGCGGACAGATGCAGGTCTATTCCGACGTACTCCGCGCGAATTTCCATCTCTCGCCCTGGCTGATGGTCGTCCCGCTGCTGACGGTGCTGATGATCTGGAAGCGGCTGCCGGCTCTGGCGATACTCGCCCTGTCCAGCATCGCTGCGGCGGTCGCCGCCATCCTTTTCCAGCCGGAAATCGTGTCAAGAATCGGGGCGTCGGTAACGTCCGGACCAGCCTTCCGCGTGTTCTTTGCCGGCATAATGAAGGCGATATTCGACTCCGTCAGCATCGAGACCGGCAACGCCGAAGTGAACGCGCTCGTGGCCTCCCGGGGCATGATCGGGATGCTCAACACGGTGTATCTGATCATCTGTGCGATGTTCTTCGGCGCCTGCATGCGGGCCAGCGGGATGATCGCCGACCTGTCGCGGCTGATGCTGCCGCTCACGCGCACCCGCGGCGGCCTCGTGGGATCGACAGTCCTTACCGGAACGGTCCTGAACGGCATCGTCTCCGACCAATACCTTTCCATCATCCTCACCTCGAATATCTACCGGGATTCCTATGAGAAACAGGGCTACGAAAACCGGCTTCTGAGCCGGAGCGTCGAAGACTCGGCGACAGTAACGTCCCCGCTGTTCCCCTGGTCCAGCTGCGGCATGACGCAAGCCACCATCCTTTCCGTCCCGACGCTGACGTACGCCCCCTTCTGCCTTTTCAACATCCTATCCCCGCTGATGTCGCTTCTGATCGCCTTCATCGGCTGGAAAATAACCCGCCCCGTCCCGGGAGGACAGGGCGTTTCGTGAGTTCCGCAAAAAACTGTATCTTTGCCGTGTGAAACGGAAGTTCAAGCATACAGACCGGCCGGGCTTCTGGCTGGGGTTCATAGATTTCTTCACGGCGGGACTCTTTTTCCTCCTGTATATGCCCCTCGGAGGGCTTCAGGACGAACTGGATGAAATCCTCGGCCGAAGGACCCAGCGCTACTGGGTGGCCTACCTTCTCGGCATCCCGACCGCATTCATCTACCCGCTTGTCTGGATGGCGCGAATCGCCGAAGAGCTGAAGGCCAGGGCCATCGACCTCGGCATAGAAGGCCCCTACACCTCCTGGTGGCACATGTTCGGATGGAACACCTTCGGGCTTCTGCTGATGGGGCCGGCGGTAGCCACCGGGCGGTTCTTCGATACCTTGAACAAGATCGAGAAGAAACTCAATGAAATGGAGTAGGCCATTTTTTGCATCGGCCGAAGCTTTCAAGTTTCGTCATCGGTCAATAAAATTCGACGGCCTAAAGTTCTAGATTTCGACAATTTTACCCAAAAAGATGCCTGAATTTAGAAAATTTTACCCATCAGAGCGCATAAACACGATGTCTACTTTGGAAAATAATAACGTCTAAAAATTATTTTCCGTGTCTACTTCTCGCGCGCGGTACACGTCCACTTCAGTTATTCTGGTCCGGGTATGGCTGTAAAGGAGGTCCTCCCTCGCCTCGCATTCCACAAGGCGGTCATAGATATCCCTCTCCGATGGCAGTTCCGTCTCGAAGTCAAAGAAATGCATCCCCGCCATGATGCACTTGGCGAGGAACGGCGCATCCGCAGGGGTGGCGTCCCGGAAAGTGAGCACTACGAAAGGAGTTCCTTTACGACCGTGGAGATGGTCCTTCCGTCAGACTGCCCGGCGAGGGCCTTGTTCGCAGCGCCCATCACCTTTCCCATATCCTTGATGGAGGTGGCTCCCACCTGAGTGATAATCTCGGCGACCTTGGTCTTCACTTCCTCCACGGAGAGCTGCTTGGGGAGGTATTTCTCCATAGCCGCTGCCTCTGCCAGTTCGTTGTCGGCGAGTTCCTGTCGTCCGGCTGCGGTGTACTGCTCGGCGGATTCCTTGCGCTGCTTGATGAGTTTCTGGATCATCTTCAGCACGTCAGCATCACTCACTTCCTTGCTTCCGCCCTCTGCGGTCTTGAAGAGAAGGATTTCACCCTTGATGGC
>CAMIYB010000078.1 GCA_946402945.1 uncultured Bacteroidales bacterium
ATGGTGGGCGGAGCGCCCGAATACATCTCCGAAATCCTGAAGGTCAAGAGCCAGATGGATTCCGGCATGTTCAAGCCCCTGCAGATGGCGGCCGTCGCGGCCCTGGGGGCGGGTGAGGACTGGTTCGAAGGGCTCAATGCCGAATATCGCCGCCGCAAGGAGGTGGTCTGGCGCATCTTCGACCGGCTCGGCGCCAGTTATGGAAGGGACACCGCGGGTCTTTTCGTCTGGGGGCGCATCCGCCCGGACAATCCCTTCCTTTCGGACGACGTCGCCAAGACCCTCGGCGAGCGCCTTTCCGACCGCCTGCTCTACGAGGCGGGCGTCTTCCTCACGCCGGGCTTCGTGTTCGGCCATAACGGAAACGACTACATCCGCGCATCGCTCTGCGCCGGGACGCCTGTCCTGGAGCGGGCCTACGCCAAAATCTGTGCATTGAAATGATTGTCGGCATCATCGGCCTCGGACTCATCGGCGGGTCCATGGCCCTGGACCTCAAACGGAGGGGCTTTGCCGCGACGGTCCTGGGCGTGGAGAACGACCCGGTCCATGCCGCCGCGGCCGGAAAGATGGAACTTGTCGATGAGGTGGTGCCGATGGAGGAATGCCTCGACCGCAGCGACATCGTCGTCCTCGCCGTTCCCGTCGGGACCGCCGTAAAGATGCTTCCGGGCATCCTGGACCGTTTCCAGACAGGCGGCGGAAGCAAAATCGTCCTCGACACCTGTTCGACCAAAGGCCGCATCTGCCGTCAGGTCCGTTACCATCCCCTGCGCAGCCGCTATGTGGCCACCCACCCGATGGCCGGCACGGAGTATTCCGGACCCTGGGCCGCGATGACCGGTCTCTTCGACGGCCGGGCCTGCATCTTCGCCGATTCCGAGGAGTCCGACCCCCAGGCCCTCGCTGCCGTCGAGCGCCTCTACGACGTGCTCAACATGCGGCCGATCTACATGAACGCCGACAACCACGACGTCCATACGGCCTACGTCTCCCACATCTCCCATGTCACCTCTTTCGCCCTGGCCCTGACCGTCCTCGACAAGGAAAGGGACGAAAAACACATCTTCGACCTCGCCTCGGGCGGATTCTCCTCCACGGTGCGTCTGGCAAAGAGCAACGCCGACATGTGGGTGCCCATCCTGACCCAGAACCGTGACAACGTCCTGCAGGTCATCGATACCTATATTGAGAAAATGAACCAGTTCCGGAAGGCCATCGCCGAGGGCGACGAGGCGCGTATCCGTACGCTCATCGACCAGGCCAACCGCATCAAGAAGATTCTCCGATAATGGAAACGCCGCTCGATCTTGTCCCCGTCAGCCAGTGGGGATTTTTCACCCTTCCACGCCCGATGATTATCGCGGGCCCGTGCAGCGCGGAAACCCGGGAACAGGTCCTGGAAACAGCCAGGGGCCTCAGTGAACTCGGGATCCATGTGTTCCGGGCCGGCATCTGGAAGCCGCGCACCCACCCGGGCAGTTTCGAAGGCATCGGCTCCGAGGGCCTCAAATGGCTCCGGGAGGTCAAGCAGACCTACGGAATGAAGGTCGGGACGGAGGTCGCCTCGCAGCGCCATGTCTATGAATGCCTCAAATACGGTGTGGATCTGGTGTGGATCGGTGCCCGGACCACCGCCAATCCCTTCCTGATGCAGGAAATCGCCGATGCCCTGCGCGACAGCGATATCCCCGTCCTGGTCAAGAACCCGGTCAATCCGGACCTCGACCTGTGGATCGGTGCGCTGGAACGGCTCAATGCGGCCGGTATCAAGAAGTTAGGCGTCATCCACCGGGGCTTCACCACGACCGAGAAGATTCCCTACCGCAACGAACCGGGCTGGCGGGTGGCCATCGCCCTTCGTACGCGTTTCCCGGACCTGCCCTTCTTCGCCGATCCGAGCCACATGGGCGGCGCCCGGCAATACCTGCTGGAACTTGCCCAGCGGGCCCTGGACCTGGGTCTCGAGGGCTTGATGATCGAGTCGCATTGCAATCCTGCCGTCGCCTTGTCGGACGCCGCGCAGCAACTCACGCCCTCCGGCCTGAAAGACCTGCTGGGCAAGATTGTCGTCCGGGACGGCTCCGTGGAGGACTATCGCGAAGGCCTGTCCGCCCTGCGCGCCCAGATCGACGTTATCGACGAGAATCTGCTTTTCGCCCTCCAGAGCCGCATGCAGGTCAGCCGTAAGATCGGCCAGTATAAGAAAGACCACAACATCGCCATCGTCCAGGCTTCCCGCTGGGACGAGGTGCTGGCGTCCATGGTGGAAAAGGGGCGTAGCTACGGCCTGGATGAGGCCTTTGTCAAGGAAGTGTTCAACGCCATCCACGACGCTTCCGTCCAGGCGCAGAACCGGATCCTCGGCGGCGAATAGACCCCTCCTGTCAGAACTTGATTTTCACCCGGACCGGAAAATGGTCCGAGGTGGCGTCGAGTTTGGCCTCGGTCTTGACCTTTGCGGTCTCCGTGGCCGTCACTTGAACGGCGCTGCGGAGGTAAAAGATGTAGTCCAGACACAGGGTCGGGATGGGCGTCTCCCAGGTCTTGACGGGCTCGGACAGGCGGACCCAGTATTTCTCGACTTCATTCATGGTTTCTGAACCCGGCTCCACGTTGAAATCCCCGCAAAGGATGACGGGCTTCTTATAGCCTGCGTACCGTTCTTCGAACCATGCGTTCATGGCTTTTGCCTGGTCCAGCGGCTGCGGGCTGAAATCCAGGTGGACGGCACCGAAGACGACGTCTTCCGTCTCGACGACGGCGACGCTGCGGGGTTCCTGCCCCCGTCCTTTCTCCAGATGGAGGGTGACGGTATCGCGGAGCGCCTTGTCCGACAGGACGCCGTTGCCGTATCCGCCGCCGTTCCAGTTCATGGCCTTGCCGAACTTGTAGCGCCAGCCGTCCCCGAGTTTTTCTGCGAGAACGCGGAGCTGGAAGACGTTGTGGCGGTTATTCGTGCTGTCCAACTCGTTGAGGGATACGAGGTTGGCCTGGCTGTCGCGGATTACCCGCACGACATTGTCCGTCTGGTCTCCGCCATGGCCGAGCGCGGCGACATTGTAGGTCAGCAGGACCAGTTCCTTCTCCGGCCGCACGGCGGGGGTCGGGTCCGGTTCTTCGGTCTCGTCGGGCTTGGGCTTGTCCGTGTTCGTGGGAAGGGCCTGGGCCTTGGGCGTACATGCCGACATGCTGCCTATGGACAGTATGAGGAGGAGACGGAAAAACAAGTGAAACATAGGTATGTTTTTTTAGCTAACCACACAAATTTAGCACCTTATTTTGTATTTTTGTACTTTCAAGCCCGGAAAATGAAGATAGGGAACATCGATTTGGGACCGCGGCCGGTTCTGCTTGCGCCGATGGAGGATGTGACGGACGCATCCTTCCGGAAGGTGTGCAGGGAATGCGGTGCGGACCTGTCCTACACCGAGTTCATCTCCTCCGACGGGCTCATCCGGGACGCCGCCAAGGCCATCGCCAAAATGCGCACCTCCGAAGAGGAGGCCCCCATCGGTATCCAGATCTACGGCAACGATCCCGAGGCGATGGTCCGCGCCGCGCAGATGGCCGACCGGGCGGATGAAATCGCTGGCGGGCATGGCTGTGACCTCATCGACATCAACTTCGGCTGCCCGGTGAGCAAGATCGCCGGGAGGGGCGCGGGGAGCGGCATGATGCGCGAGCCCGACAAGATGGTGGCCATCACCCGTGCCATCGTCGGGGCCGTCCGCAAGCCCGTGACCGTCAAGACCCGTCTGGGCTGGGACGAGGGCTCCAAGATTATCGTCGAACTGGCCGAGCGCCTGCAGGACGTCGGGATCAGCGCCCTGACCATCCACGGCCGTACCCGCTGCCAGATGTACAAGGGCGAGGCCGACTGGACCCTCATCGGCGCGGTAAAGGACAATCCCCGGATGCACATCCCCGTCATCGGCAACGGCGACATCACCAGCCCGCAGAAAGCCGCCGAGGCTTTTTCCCGCTATGGCGTGGACGGCATCATGGTGGGCCGCGCCTCTTTCGGCCATCCCTGGATCTTCCGGGAGATCAAGCACTTCCTCGCGACGGGTGAGGAACTTCCTCCGCTGGGCGTCGAAGAACGCGTGGAACTGGCCAGGCGCCACTTCCGGCTCTCGCTGGAGCACAAAGGCCCCGTGACGGGTGTCTATGAGATGCGCCGCCACCTGTCCTGCTACTTCAAGGGCCTGCCGGACTTCAAGCAGACCCGCATCCGGCTGGTCACCAGTCTGGATCCGGATGAGATATTCTCCCTTTTGGACTACATTGCCGAGCGCTGGGGCGGGGTTCCGCTCACCGAGGCCAACAACGTTTACGGAGTATGATAGACAAGTTCCTCCTTTTCCCTTACTGGCTGACCCTGAAGGTCCGCCACGCACTCTATGACAGCGGCCTCCGGAAGGTCCGCACGGCCGACGTGCCGACCCTCTGCGTGGGCAACCTGGCCGTCGGAGGGACGGGGAAGACGCCCCACACGGAACTGATCCTGCGCCTGTTGCTCCAAAGTGATGAATGGGCCATGCGCAACATCGCCGTGCTTTCGCGCGGATACAAGCGCCGCAGCCGGGGCTTCCAGCAGGTGATGCGCGACAGCACCGCCTCCTTCGCCGGGGACGAGCCGCTCCAGATCAAGAAAAAGTTCCCCGCCGTGGTGGTGGCCGTGGACGCCGACCGGGTGGAGGGCTGCCGCTTCCTTGCCCATCCCGAAACCCTGCAGGATTCCCGTGCCGCGCGGCGATGCAAGGACAAACTGCTGCCCGCCGCCGATCTGGTGGTGCTGGACGACGCTTTCCAGTACCGCGCCCTTAAGGC
>CAMIYB010000079.1 GCA_946402945.1 uncultured Bacteroidales bacterium
CTCAAGAAAGTCGAATAGTTTTTCGAGCAGATAACGCTCACTGGCCCGGCTCTGGCGATAACCACCAGCGCCGGGCTCAGTCGTTTTCGAGCCGGTGCAGGTGACAGAAGAGGAGTTTCCCGTACCCGTCCCGCAGATGCATGCCGTTTCCGCGGCAGTAGCGGAACCATCTGCAGGCACCGCATTCGTCTTTTTTCATCCAGGAACGGTCCCTGTAGGGCTGATAGCGGGTGTTCCAGACGGTCATGAAATCGTCCCGGTAGATATTGCCCTGGGCGTAGTCGGCACGGATGCTGGGACAGGCCGCGATGGACCCGTCGGCCATCACGGAGCCGATGGTGATGCCGGCCCCGCAGAAAAAGAAATGGTCGCGCACGTCGCCCTCCCATCTGCCCAGAAAGCCCTCGCAGCCATAAGAGGCGCGGATCCGTCCCTCTTTCCGGGTGTCCCTGATAAAGGCCATCAGGCGACGGAATTCTTCCCCGGAGAGTTGCAGTTCCGGGTCGCTCGCGGCACGGCCGACGGGGAATACGGTGAACAGGCGCCAATCCTTGACGCCGAGCGACAGCAGCGTATCCTTGATCTGCGGCAACTGGGCGATGCTGCGCTTGTTGACGCAGGTGACGACGTCGTACTCGACGGCTTCCGAGGCCGCCACCATCCGGATGGCCGCAAGGGCCCTGTCGTAAACGCCCGGCCGGCCCCGCATCCAGTCGTGGGCGGGTCCGATGCCGTCGAGACTCACGGTAACTGCCCTGAGGCCGCTCTGCAGGAGACTCCGATAACGGCCCGGCGTGAGCCCGAGGCCATTGGTAACGATGCCCCAGGGGAAACCGCGGTCGTAAAAGGCCTTGCCGCACGCCTCCAAATCCTTTCGCATCAGGGGCTCTCCCCCGGTGACGTTGATCATGACCTTGTGGGGGTCGCAGGAGCGGGCGATGCTGTCAAGGACCGGGAGAAAGTCTTCCAGCGGCATGTCCTTCACAAGCGAAGTCTGCCGGCAGTCGCTTCCGCAATGCCGGCAGGCAAGATTGCATCGGAGGGTACATTCCCAGAAGAGGGTGGTAAGGGGATGCTCCCTGATCACGCCCCGCTGGATACCGCGGCTCAATTCCAGCGCAAGACGCCTTCTGAGTTCCATTATTTTTTGTTCAGACGGGCATCGAACCCGATTGTGTAGGTACCTTCGTGCCAGTGGCCCTTGTTATCCTTGACGAACTGGATGTCCAACTGGTCTTCCGGGAGGACAGCGTCTTCGTATTCGCCGTTTTCCGCCCCGTCCACGTCGGAAATCTCCAGCATGATGTTCTCGGCTTTCGTAGAATACTCATTGGAAACGGACTGGTTGATTTTCCCTTCCGAATCAGTATAGAAACACTGCTCGAGCCAGTATTCCTCTTCCTCGCCTTTTTCGTTCTTATATTTCCCTTCGAGACGACGGTATTTCACCTCTATCCCGGGAATCGGACCGTCCTCCCCGTTCACCTGACCGACGATTTTGTAGTCGGCATGGGGCATGCCGTATTCAGCCGGAATTTCATGGAAAATGGAATCGCCCTGTTTGCAGGAGCTGAAGCCCAGCAGGGACAGGAGGGCCGCTGCGATGGCGTTGAAGAGAGACTGGAGTTTCGCTTTCATCTTTCGGCATCCGTTTTTGGAGTTGACGGCAAGATAGCAAATTTTTGCCAATCGTGGAAATTTTTTCGTATCTTTCGAAAAATTTCGAACATGAAAGACACTGCGCTGGTTGTCGTGGACATGCTCTACGATTTCATTGACGGGACGATGGCCTGCGGCCATGCCGAAGAAGCCGTTGCGGAAAGCCTCCGTTTCATCGACAAGATGACTTCGGAAAAACTCCAGGGCCCGGAAGTGATCCAGCCCCGCTTCCCCATCCTCTTCGTCTGCGACCACCATCCGGCCGACCATTGCTCCTTTGCCGCCCAGGGCGGTCCCTGGCCCCCGCACTGCGTCCAGGGCACCCGTGGCGCGGAAGTCCACGACGCGCTGAAACCCTATGTCAGCGAGGAATTTACCTTCTACAAGGGCTATCGCAGCGACAAGGAACAGTATTCCGGTTTCGAAGGCATCAACGAAGCCGGCCAGAGCCTGTGGGACGTGCTCGACATGATGGAAATCCGGCGCGTGTACGTGTGCGGAATCGCCACGGAATACTGCGTCCGCCAGACCTCCGAGGACCTCAAGTCGCACGGCTTCGAAGTGGTCGTGCTCCGCGACGCGCTCGGCTGGGTGGACGGAAAGGGACACGAAGAGGCCCTGGCGGCCATGGAAGCCGAGGGCATCCGGCTGGCATGACCGGCTTCCTCCAGGACCTGAATACCCGCCAACGGGAGGCCGTCCAGGCCACCGAGGGCCGCATCCGCGTGATCGCCGGCGCCGGCACGGGCAAGACCAAAGCCCTGACCTACCGCTATGCCTATCTGGTCAACGTCCTGGGCATCGACCCGGCCAATATCCTCTGCCTGACTTTTACCAACAAGGCGGCTTCCGAGATGCGGCAGCGCATCGCCACCATGGTCCGGAGCGGTGACTACAACGACTTCGTCTGCACCCTGCACGGCTTTTGCGTCAAGTTTCTCCGCAAGGAAATCTACCGGCTCGGCTTTCCGAAATCCTTCACTATCCTCGACGAGGAAGACAGCAAGGCGCTGGCCAAGGAATGCATGGACGAACTCGGGCTCAAACGCACGGAAAAGACGGTCCGTCAGTTCCTGGAGGGCATCGCCACGGAAAAGGCGCTCAACGGCTACATCGAGGCCTTCATGCTGCCGCAGTCGCAGGTGTCCGATGCCATGCGCGCAGGCAATCTGGCCTGCTTCACAGCCCGTCAGATGAAACAGTGGGCCCTCGATTTCGACGATCTGATGAACTTCACCCTCTTCATCCTGGACCGCTTCGAGGACGCCCGCACCGCCTGGCAGGAGGCGCTCAATTACATCATGGTGGACGAGGCGCAGGACTGCAACCTGGATGACTGGAACCTCATCGAACGCCTGGCGGCCCGGCACCACAATCTCTTCATCGTCGGCGACCCTGACCAGTGCATCTACGAATGGCGCGGCGCCAAGCCGGCCCGTTTTGTGGAATTCGCCGCCGACAAGGATATCTTCCTGGACGAAAATTACCGCAGCACGCCGAAGATTCTGGACATCGCCAACTGCGTGATCGCCAACAACCGCAACCGCATCCCCAAGGACCTCTTCACCCGCCGGGCGGAAGGCCGTCCGGTCATCCATTTCCATGGTAAGACGGAGTCGGAGGAGATGGACTGGCTGACAGGTCAGATCCGCACGCTGATCGCGGGGGGAGCCGCTCTCCGCGACATCGCCATCCTCTACCGCTCCACCTGGCAGTCCCGGGCTTTGGAACAGGCCCTGCTGAATGCGGGTCTGAACTATGCCATCTGGGGCGGGACGCGCTTCTTCGAGCGCAGGGAAATCAAGGATACCCTGGCCTACCTGCGCCTCCTTGTCCAGCCCGACGACGATGTCTCCTTCCTGCGCGTGATCAACACGCCTTCCCGCAAATTGGGCCGGACCTTCCTGGATGCGCTGAAGGGCATCGCCCTGCGCGAGGACTGCTCCCTGTACCGGGCCCTGCTCGCCCACCATGCCGAGTTGGGGAAGGCACGCGCGTCGGTTTTTGTCGCCCTGGTCGAAGACGGCCGGGCGCATGTCGATACGGCCACGGTCTCGGACCTGGCCAACCGCATCCTGGAGGGCAGCGGCTACAAAAAGGCCCTGCGCGAAGACCAGGACGAGGAGCGGCTGGAAAACCTGGACGAACTCCTCGCGAGCATGCGCTTCTATGAGCGGAGCCATGCCGAAGAGGAACCCACCCTGGTGGAATACCTCCAGGATATCGCCCTCTACACCAACGCCGACTACCGCGAAGATGCCGGTTCCCTCAAGATAATGACGGTCCACCAGGCCAAGGGGCTGGAATTCCCCTATGTTTTCATCACCGGCCTGAGCGAAGGGATTTTTCCGAACATGCGGACCATCCGCGAGTGGAAGAAAAACGGCGAGGAAGAGGAACGGCGGCTCATGTACGTGGCCATCACCCGCGCGGAGAAGGCGCTCTTCCTGACCGAATCCGAGGGCTACAACGTTGCCACGAAGATGAGCAAGTACCCTTCGCGCTTCCTCGACGAGATCCGCCGCGACATGGTGGTGCTCGAGGGAAGCATCCCGGAGTCGCTCTGGCGCGGCACACGGAACATGGTCCATGTCCTCGACGAGGAGCACTACATGCCTGAAATCCAGCCGCTTGCGGAAGTTTCCGGCGACGGTTTCGCGGCCGACCGCGCCGCCTACAACAGTCCCTTCTCCCTGGGAGAGACCGTGGTCCACGACATCTTCGGCGAAGGCGTCATCCTCTCCGCCAACGACGATTTTTCCTCCTTCCAGGTGCGCTTTTCCGACGGCTCCACCCGCTTCCTCCGCGCCCCCTTCCTCCACCGTCCCGACCTGCCGTAGCCAC
>CAMIYB010000080.1 GCA_946402945.1 uncultured Bacteroidales bacterium
GAGGCCGATGAAAAAGGCCGCCTGTGGGCCGGGACGGAGGACGGACTCTGGTTCGTGGATACCGACGGCAGCACGGGCCGGGTCCCCAAAGAACTGGGATTTCCCTCCGACATCTACGGAGAGCGCGTTTCCTGCCACTTGAGGGGCGGTGCCCTGGCCTTTGGAGGCTCCGCCGGCGCGGCCTCTTTCCATCCCGACAGCCTTCTTTCCATCCGGGCGGGCGGAAACCTGCCGCTGCAGAGCCTGATCCGGCACCGCTACCGCCTGAACGGGGGAGAGTGGACCGGCGGACGCTTCGCCGGCCTGCCGGAAAATACCCGTCCAGGACGCTATCTCCTCCAGGAGCAGCGTTCCGATATCTTTGGCCGGTGGGACCGCGGCGAAATCCGGGAGCGGACCCTCCGCGTCCCGCGGCCGCTGTGGCTCCGATGGCCCTTCCTGCTGCTGTATGCGCTCCTTCTCACGGCCCTTGTATGGACGGTACTCCGTCTGAGGGAAAGGCGTCTTCTTGTAAAAGAACTGGAGATGAGAAACCGCCTCTTTTCCATTATCTCCCACGACCTCCGGAATCCCATCTCCGGGAATCGGATGCTCACCCGCCAACTGCTGGAACGCGTCCGGGAACTGTCGCCCGCGCAACTGGAAGAGGGACTGGAGCAGTTGGCGCATTCTGCCGACAATACATCCTCCCTGCTGGAAAACCTCCTTCTCTGGTCCCTGAACCAGGAGGGGATGCTGGAGCCGGTGATGCGGGATGAGGACCTGAACGCCCTGGCGGCCGAAGCCATCGGTACCCTTCAGGGGGGAGCGGACATCGCGGTGGATATCCCTTCCGGCCTTACCGTCCGCACGGACCGGAATATGCTCCTGACCATTCTCAGGAACCTGCTGGACAATGCCGTCAAGGCCAGTCCGGAGGGCGTGGTGCTGCAGGCCCGTGGGAAACAGATCACCATTACCGACAACGGCCCCGGCCTCCGGGAAGGTGACGCACAATGGGGCCATGGCCTCGGCCTCGTGATCACCCGCGAACTGCTCGACAAACTGGGTGCCTCGATGCAGATGCACAACCGGCCCAAAGGTGGCCTTGAAATAACGATAGACCTATGATACATGTCCTTCTGATTGAAGATTCCGCCGTGTTCGTAATGGGGCTGAAGCTGGCCCTGGGCGCCAATCCTTCCTTTTTTAGCGTGGAATCCGTGGCTTCTCCGGGCGCTGCGGTAGCCTATCTGAACGCCCATCCCGAAACAGACATCGCCGTCGTGGACATTACGCTGGAGTCGGAAACCGACGGCCTTACCCTGCTGGGAATCCTCCGGGACGCCTTCCCCGGCGTCAAGGCCCTGGTGCTCTCCCACTATAAAATCCCCGCCTATATCTTGAAGGCCATCACCTCCGGCGCCTGCGCCTATCTGGCCAAGGATTCCTCGCCGGAATCCATTGTGGAGGCCGTTGAAGACGTTGCTGCCGGGAAGTGCCTGTTCTTCGGGGAGACCATAGACTCGAGGAAGATCCTCCGCATTTTCGGCGGCAAGGAAAACCTTCAGGCGCGAAAGCCGCAGGGACTCACGCCCCGCGAACTGGACGTGCTTCAGTTGACGTCTTCCGGCTACAGCAATCCCCAGATCGCATCGGCCCTTGAAATCTCTGTCAACACCGTGGACAGTTACAAAGAGCGCATCAAGGGAAAATTCGGCTTTGACAGCATTGTGGAATGCGTCGCCACCGCCGCCGCCAATGGAATTGTAACAACGGAACGCCTTTCTTTCTAAGCGGAACAGCGCGCACGGCGCTGATTATTAGCTGGATGTCATATTAAAAAACGGGTATATACTTGTATATACGCGTATTTTTATATATTTTTGCGTGTCATGCTACGATGGTTTGTCATGTCCTTCCACGTTGTCACGGAGCAGTATGAGAAAGCCCCCTTTGTTTCCGACCATTATCCGATCATCTCAGAACTAGTTTATTAGAAATGTTTATTTTCGATTTCCTCAACGCTCCAGGCAAAAACGACCCCCAGATACCTGCCGAGAAAGTAGAAAAGACCTACAAACGGCTGAGACTTCAGCCCTTCCTGGCCGCTACCTTCGGCTATGCCCTCTATTATGTGTGCCGCCTGTCGATGGGCGTCATGAAGCAGCCCATCATCGATGCCGGCCTGCTCAACGCCACGCAACTCGGTATCATCGGCGCCTGCCTGTACTGGGCCTATGCGGTGGGCAAACTCATCAACGGCTTCCTGGCCGACAGCGCCAACATCAAGCGCTTCATGGCCACGGGCCTGGTGATTTCCGTAGCCATGAACTTTACCATGGGGGTCCTCGGCGTCAATGCCATGAACGGCGGCCTGGCCAATTCCGCCCTGTTCATCAGTTTCGCCGTGTGCTGGGCCGTCAACGGATGGGCCCAGTCCATGGGCGCCCCGCCGGCCATCATTTCGCTTTCCCGCTGGTTCCCCCTGCGGATCCGTGGCACCTTCTATGGCTTCTTCTCCAGTTCCCACAACATCGGCGAGGGCCTGTCCTTCGTGTTCGTGAGCGCCATGGTGGCCGCCTTCGGCTGGATCTGGGGCTTCTTCGGAGCGGCCCTGGCCGGCGTCCTGGGCGTGTTGATCATCGTGTTCTTCCTGCACAACAGCACGGAAAGCAAGGGCCTGCCCTCCATTGAACAACTGGCCGGCGAGCCGCAGCCCAAAGAGGTCCCCGCCGCCCAGAAACGGGCCGAAACCCGCCGCCTCCAGGCCCTGGTGGTGCGCAATCCCGGCGTCTGGATCCTGGCCCTCGCCAGTGCCTTCATGTACATGAGCCGCTATGCCATCAACGAGTGGGGCATCATCTTCCTCCAGGAAGTGAGGGGCTATTCCCTGGCCGAGGCCGGCGCCATCGTGGGTATCAATCCCATCTTCGGCGTGCTCGGAACCGTCTTCTCCGGCTGGCTTTCCGACGCCATCTTCCGGGGCGACCGCAAGTATCCGGCTTTCGTGGCCGGCATCCTGGAGGTGATCTCGCTGGTGCTGTTCCTCTTCGGCGGCCCGGCGAAGTGGGTGAGCATCCTGGCGATGGTCCTGTTCGGTATCGCCATCGGCGTCCTCATCAGTTTCCTCGGCGGCCTGATGGCGATTGACCTCGTGCCCCGCCAGGCGACCGGTGCGGCCCTGGGCATCGTGGGCATGGCTTCCTACGCCGCCGCAGGCCTGCAGAACGTGGTGACGGGCCTTCTTCTGGACAACCATATCGTGGACGGCGTCCACGACTTTACGTATGTAAGTATTTTCTGGATCGGTGCGGCGACCATTTCCTTCCTGCTGCCGGTACTGAACTGGAGACGTAAACAACAGGAGATCTGATCATGAAGAAAACCCTTTTTTTGCTCCTCGCCCTTTGCCTCGGGCTGGCAGCGTCGGCACAGACAAAATGGTATGAAGGCTATGAAATGGGCTTGGGAGGCAAGATTCTCCCGACCCGGAACCCCTATCACCGGATCGATACGCTGGACTACGCTTTCGTCGGCCACGAAAAGAACCTGGTGATTTGCTCGGGGGGGCTCACCCTCCATTTCAAGACCAATTCCAGGAACATCCGGCTGGATCCCGAGTATGGTTACATCTATCCCGGCCGGACCACCAACCAACTTGCCGTGATGGGCTTCGACATCTACATCCGGCAGGGAAAGGACTGGCTGTGGGCCGGAGCCGCGGTCCAGAAGCCCGGCAGGGAGGACAGACCCGTCAGCATCGTTTCGGACATGGACGGAACCGAGCACGAATGCCTGATCTACCTTCCCATGTACAGCGAGCTCCGCAGCCTGAAAGTGGGGCTGGACGAAGGGTCCACCATGATTCCCTGCGGGCCGACGTCCAAGCACAGCGTGGTTTTCCATGGGTCGAGTTTTACCATGGCGGTGTCGGCCTCCCGGGCCGGAATGGGTTATCCCATGCAGTTCGGCCGCTACACCGGCCTCAATGTCCTGGGCCTCGGGATGAGCGGGAACTGCAAACTCCAACCCGCTTTCGCACAGGCACTTGCCGATGCCAAATTTGACGCCCTGGTGCTGGATACCTTCTCCAATCCGACGGTGGAGCAGATCAAAGAAAGGCTGTTCCCCTTCATCGAGACCATCCAGGCCGCCCACCCCGGCAAGCCGCTCATTTTCCAGCGGACCATCTACCGGGAGAACCGCAACTTCAACACGAAAGTGGACGCCATCGAGGCCGAGCGCATCCAGGTTTCGGACTCCCTCATGGCCATTGCCTGCAAGCGTTACAAGGATGTCTATTACATCTATCCCAACGCCACCACGAAGGACCACCAGAGTTCGGTGGACGGCACCCATCCCGGAGATTACGGTTACTACGTATGGGAACAGTCCATTGAAAAGAAGATTCTCAGGATCCTGAAGAAATATAAAATCGTAAAATGATCGTTTTTTCGTATCATTGTCGTGCTAAAACGACATTATGAAAAACGATTCTGTTTACGTGAGCCCCGCGGCCA
>CAMIYB010000081.1 GCA_946402945.1 uncultured Bacteroidales bacterium
GACCTGCTGCTCGTCATTCCCGACCTGATCGGGAATCTCGACCCACTAACCGTCATTCCCGACCTGATCGGGAATCCCCAAAACAAAGCAAAAGGCTGACCTTCGGGCCGGCCTTTTGCCGTTACTTCCAGTAGCATTGAGCCAGGGGCAGGGGTAGGACCGGAAACCTGTGGCCACCCTCGGCCACATTAGAGGGAGGGGCCCAAACTTGTTTGGGAGGGACGGAGCGAAGCGGAGGGTTTCCGGTCCTACCCCTGCCCCTGGCTCAGTCACTGCCCCTGGCGGAACTTGGTGTCGTCCTCCAGCATGCCGAGATAGGAGTTGTAGCGCTCGGGGCTGATGGTCCCCGCCTCGACCGCCGCCTTGACGGCGCATCCCGGCTCATGGGTGTGTGTGCAGGGGGTAAAGCGGCAACCGGACGCTGCGCGGAGCATCTCCGGGAAATAGAGCGCGATCTCCTCCTTCTCGAGATGGACCAGGCCGAAGCCGCGCAGGCCGGGGGAGTCGATGATATAGCCGCCGCTCGAGAGCGGATACATCTCGTAGAGCGAGGTCGTATGCTTGCCCTGGAGATGGGCAAGGGAGATGTCGCCAATTTTCGGGTCGAGCGAGGGATCCAGCGCCTTGATCAGGGAGGATTTCCCCACGCCGGACTCGCCGGAGAACAGGCAGATGCGTCCGCGACAGGCCTCCCGGAGGGCCTCGATGCCGCTTCCGTCCCGGGCGGAAGTCTCGATGACTTCATAGCCGGCGCCCTCGTAGATGGCCCGGAAGGCGGAAAGTTGCTCCGACGCTTCGGCCCGGTAGAGATCCGTCTTCGACAGGACGATGGTCACGGGCACGCCGAACACCCCGCACATCACCAGGATGCGGTCGAGAAAGGGCAGTTTGATCTCCGGGAAATAGAGCGAGACCACCAGGAAAGCCCGGTCGAGGTTGGCCGCGATGACGTGGCTCTGGCGGGAAAGGTTGGTGCTGCGGCGGATGATATGGTTGCTGCGGTCGAGGACCTTGCGGATGACGGCGGGATGCTCCATGTCCACCACGGGCCCGGCCTCGTATTCCACCCGGTCGCCCACGGCCACGGGATTGGTCGCCTTGCTTCCGCTCAGGCGCACCTTGCCCTTGAGCACCGCAGGAAAGGGCGCCCACGCCGGCAGGTCCGACAGGAGGAAATGGCTTCCCGCATTCTTGACAACCGTCGCTATCATACCGCAAAGGTAAAAAAAAGTTGCTATATTTGTGGAAATATGACGTGAACATGATTACCGAAAGCCACATCGACCAGGCGCTGGAAGCGCTCTTCTCCGACCTCTCCTTCTCTCCGGCCCCCGCCAATCTCTACGACCCGCTCCGCTACATGATCGCCATCGGCGGCAAGCGGCTGCGTCCCCGGCTCTGCCTGACGGTGTACGGCCTGTACAAGGATGAGCTCGACGAGCGCATCCTCACCCCGGCGGCCGCGCTCGAGATTTTCCACAATTTCACCCTCATCCACGACGATATCATGGACCGCTCGCCCCTGCGGCGCGGCATGCCCACGGTGTGGAAAAAGTGGAACGGTGACCAGGCTCTTCTGAGCGGCGATGTGATGTGCATCGACAGTTTCCGTCGTCTGGCGCAGGCCCCCGCCGAAGTGCTGGGGCCCGTCCTGAAACTGTTTGCCGACACCTCCGCGCAGGTCTGCGACGGCCAGCAACTCGATATGGAATTCGAGGGCAGGGACGAGGTCCCGATGTCCGAATATATGGAGATGATCGGCCTGAAAACCGGCGTCCTGATTGCCTGTGCGGCCAAAATGGGCGCCCTCATCGGCGGCGCGCCGAAGGAGGACTGCGAGCAGTTGTACGAATATGGCTACCAACTCGGCCTGGCCTTCCAGGTGGCCGACGACTACCTCGATGCTTTCGGTGACGAAAAGGTGTTCGGTAAGCCCATCGGCGGCGACATCGTGGAAAACAAGAAGAGCTGGCTGACGACCCGCGCCCTGGCCAAGGCCGACGAGGGACAGCGGGCGAACTTGCTTTCCGCCATGCACATGGAGGTGGTCTCGCCCGAAACCCGTCTGGAGAAAATCCAGCGCGTCAAAGATATCTATGTAGCCCTGAACGTGCAGGAGGATGCCAAGTACGAGATTCTCCGCCTCACCCAGAAGGCCCTCGAAGCCGCATCCGTCACCCTTTCCGGCCTCCGCCTGGAGACCCTCCGCCGTTTTGCCGACCGGCTCGTCGGCCGCACGCAATAGCCCATGCGTCCGCTTGCCGTCATACTGACCATCGGGGTGTATTTCGCGGCGATGCTCCTGGTCTCCCGCCTGTCGCGGCGGGGCGGCGGGAGTTTCTTCGCCTCGCGCAAGTCGCCCTGGTGGATGGTGGCCATCGCCATGATCGGGGCCTGCATGTCCGGCGTGACCTTCGTTTCCGTGCCCGGCATGGTCGCGGTCAGCGGCATGGGTTACCTCCAGATGTGCCTCGGCTTCATGGTCGGCTACGCCGTCATCGCCTTCGTGCTGATGCCGCTCTACTACCGTCTCGGGGTCGTCTCCATCTACCAGTATCTCGAACAGCGTTTCGGCGTGGGCTCCTACCGGACCGGCGCCTGGTTCTTCTTCATTTCCAAGTTGTTGGGGGCTTCCGTCCGGCTGTTCCTCGTGTGCCTGGCCCTGCAGTTGCTGGTGTTCGGGCCGCTGGGCCTGCCTTTCTGGCTGAATGTGCTCGTGAATGTCGCCATCGTGCTGGCCTATACCTTCCGCGGCGGCGTCCGTTCGGTCATCGGTACCGACGTCCTCAAGACGGTGTGCATGGTGGCGGCCGTGGTGCTGACCATCGTTTTTATCGCCCGGCAGCTGGGGCTTACGGCGGCCGCCCTGCCCGGCGCCATCCGGGATTCCGGCATGGCCCGGATCCTGTGGCTGGACGACGTCAATCATCCCCAGTTTTTCTGGAAACAGTTCCTCGGCGGCCTCTTCACGGTCATCGCCACGACCGGCCTGGACCAGGACATGATGCAGCGGGCGCTCAGTTGCAAGGACCATCGCGAGGCGCAGAAGAATTTGCTGGTTTCCACCGTGTTGCAGACCGTCGTTATCTTCCTTTTCCTCTGCCTGGGCGTGCTCATGTACCTGTATGCCGCACAGGCGGGGATCCCGCAGACGGGCGACGAACTGTTCCCCGCCGTGGCGACGGGCGGGACGCTGCCGGGCATCGTGGGCGTGCTGTTCATCCTCGGCCTTGTGTCCGCGGCCTATGGCGCCGGCGGCTCGGCCCTGACCTCGCTCACAACCTCCTTTACGGTTGATATCGTGGGGACCGCCGGCCGCAGCGAGGAGGCCGTCACGACCCTCCGCAAGCGGATCCATCTGGCCATGGCGGCGGCCATGGCCCTGACTATCGTCGTCTTCGGCGCCATCAACTCCACGAGCGCCATCGACGCCGTGTACAAGGTGGCCAGTTATACCTACGGCCCCCTGTTGGGCATGTTCGCCTTCGGGATTCTGACCCGCTTGCCGGTCCGAGACCGCTGGGTGCCGCTGGTGGCCGTGCTCGCCCCTGCGGTCTGCCTGGTGCTGCAACTGAATTCCGAGCGCTGGTTCGGGGGCTATCAGTTCAGTTACGAACTCCTGCTGCTCAATGCCGGCCTGACTTTCCTGGGGCTGTGCTGCCTCGTCAAAAAACCGCGGAAAGTATGAAACTGATCGTTGAATGCGGTGCGACCAAGTCGCAATGGTCCCTGCTGGGGGGAGACTCCTTCCGCACCGGCGGGATGAATTTCTCCTCCGGGGACGCGGCCTATCTGGACGCTACCCTGCAGGAGGGCATCAGCCTCACCGGCCCCGGCGTTACGGAGGTCTATTTCTACGCCGCCGGCCTCTTCCCGGACACGGAACCGTACCGAAGGGTGAAGGCGCGTTTCGGCGCGGCGTATCCCGATGCGGAGATCTTTCTGGAAAATGACCTTATGGCTGCCGCCAGGGCCGTTTGCGGGCACAAAGCCGGCGTCGCCGTCATCCTCGGAACGGGCTCGAATACCTGCCTCTACGACGGTGACCGTATCACCCGCACCGTCCCCTCGGGCGGCTTTATCCTGGGAGATGAGGGAAGCGCCTCCGCCCTGGGCCGTCAGTTCGTCTCCGACTACATCAAGGGCCTCGTCCCCGAGGCGATGGCGCGATATTTTGCGGCGCGTTTCGACATGGCCTATCCATCCCTGGTCCGCGAGGTCTATCACGGTGCTTCGCCGGCAGGGTTCCTCGGTTCTTTCGCCCCGGAAATCCTGCGTTTCTACGCATCCGTGCCCTATGCCCGGGATCTGGTGGACGGGAATTTCCGCGCCTTTATCCGCCGCTGCCTCCT
>CAMIYB010000082.1 GCA_946402945.1 uncultured Bacteroidales bacterium
GCTACCTTCCGGTCCTGGGGGAGTTCAGAGGGAGCTGGTCGTGTACGACTTTCCCAAGTGCAAATGTAGCAATTTTCCGGGAATCCCCCAAAAAATTACAGTTTCTTCAGTGCCGCGATGGCCCGGTCGCCCAATTCGGACTTTACCCGGATGTGCTCGAGGACGGAACGGACGAAATCGTTGCTCTCGAAATCGCCCCGGACCTGTTCGAAATCACTCTCTTTCTGGAGCCGGTCGCCGTCGGCGCCGAAGCCGGTCTTGGCGGCGAGGTTGAATTCCTTGCGGGCATCCTCGTACACCATTTTGTCCAGCCCGACCACGGCCTCTTTCCAGCGCTCGATCAATGAGATGGCCTCTTCCGGAGTCATCTTCGAAGGATTGACGCCATAGATCTGCGAGATATGCTGGAAGGCCCATGTCCATTCGTAAGAATAGTAGTGTGCGGCCATTTCGGCAAAAGCGGCATGGATTTCTTCCAGGGACGTGACACTCCCCTTTTCTATGCCTGTCATCAGGGCGTCAATTTCGCTCTTCGGAGCAATCAGGCCGCTGACATCCACCCATTCACCCGATCCGACGGGGGTATCGGGACGCAGTTTCGCCCGCATCTGGGCGTCGCTGCTGAAGGAGAAACTGCCATCCGCTTCCTGCAGGCGCGACAGCAGGGAGTTCCCCATGAACTTATCGACGGCGATCCGATAGAAGTCCAGGCCCTTCTTGAGGGAGGAATTGGTGATTTTGACGCTGTGGAAGGAATAGACGTCACTCAGTTCGCCGCTGGCATAGCGCAGGTTCTCCAGGGTCTTGAGGCCTTTGAGCATCTTCTGGATGGTGAAGGGGCTCAGCAGGTTGAAGTTGATGAAGTCCAGCCGCTCGGGATCCGTACGTCCGTCACGTTTGGGCCATTTTTTGGCATCGCGGATGGTTCCGACGCTGCGCAGGTTGACGCCCGGCGCCAGATAGGAGGTCTCCCCTTTTTCGATCAGGTAGGAGAAGGGCAGGTTCGTGGTGTCGGAATGGGTCACATGCCGTCCCATGACCAGCGAGAAGGCTCCCACGCGGGAAGGCCAGAGGATGTAGGAGTCCGACGAGGTCTTGGCTCCGCGCTCCAGCGTGCCCTGGTGGATGGGCCCGAGTTTATACATGTGGTTGCTCTGGTTCGATCCGGATCCGGCGTTCATGAAGGAGAACATGCCGGCGATGAGCAGGGTGCTCTTGTGGTGCGTGACGGTAAAAGGCCCGGCGAAGATGGCGCAGGCTTCCCCGTTCTCACCCTGGCAGTTGCAGAAGAAGAGCGAATCGCTGGCGGAGTAGGCATGGCCGAAGCGGCAGGCCTGCCCGACGAAACAGCGGGTCAGCATGGCTCCGTCGGTCACGGAGGAGTTGCTGCAGATGATGAAATCCTCGCAGATGACGTCCTGCCCGATGACGACCGGCGCTTCCTTCTTGCTGTGGATGGAGCCGTTGCTCAGGAGGCTGGCGCCGGAGATGGTACAGGCATCTCCGATGCGTACATTGCGGATTTCGGCGACGCCGGTGATGCTCACACCCTTCCCGATAACACCCCGGTCGGAACGCACACTGTCAACGTAAGCCCCGATGATTTCCGCCATTTTCGCGACGAATTCGGGACGATGGCGGTAGATGGCCAGCATATAGGCCTGGTGCGAGGAAAGACGGTCGTGCATAATGACCTCGCGGCCGCCGGCCTCGTTGAGAACGGACACCTTGACGCCGTTTCCGAAGGTTGTGGGCCCATCGACGAGGATCAGTTCCACGCTGTCGATGAGAGTTCCCTCCCCGATGTCATAGTTGGCGATGTAGCGCCGTACGGAGCGGATGCAACAGTCGTCCCCGACCGTCACGTTGTGCAGGGTGGCGTCGCTGATTCCGGCCTGCAGGATCATTCCGCCGGGCAGGGTGAATTCCTTCCGGAAGGCGCCCAGGCGGATGTCGCCGCTGAAGGAGACACGGCGAAGGCGCAGCGGATCGAAGTCGTCGGTAACCTGCACGCGGTCCCACTGCTGGGCGGAGCAACCCCGGCTGACGAGAATGGCGATTTCTTCGCTGCTGAGTTTTCTGTATGTTTTCATATCCGATTATTCTACGGTTACACTCTTGGCCAGGTTGCGGGGCTGATCGACGTCAAGACCCTTTGCCACTGCGATGTGGTAGGCAAGCAGTTGCAGCGGGACGACGGACAGCAGGGGCACGAGGCAGTTGAGCGTGGAAGGGATTTCAATGACTTTGTCGGCCAGACGCCGGACCTGCTCGTCGCCTTCGGTGACGATGGCCAGTACTTTTCCGCGCCGGGCGACGACTTCCTGCATGTTGCTGAGGATTTTCTCGTACAGGTTGTGGTGCGTGGCAAGGAAAACGACGGGCATATCCTCATCGACGAGGGCGATGGGGCCGTGCTTCATTTCGGCAGCGGGATAGCCCTCCGCATGGATGTAACTGATTTCCTTTAGTTTAAGGGCACCTTCCAGGGCCACGGGATAGTTCATGCCGCGTCCCAGATAGAGGAAGTTGCGCTTGCCGGCATAGTCCTGCGCCAGGTCGCGGATGGCATCCGACTGTTCGAGGATGCGGGAGATTTTGTCCGGGATCTGCTGCAACTCTTCCAGGGCTTCCAGGTACGTTGCCTCGTCCACCGTTCCCCTTTCCCGGCCGATGGCCAGGGCGAGCATGGCAAAGACGGTAGTCTGGCCGGTGAAGGCCTTGGTGCTGGCGACACCGATTTCCGGCCCCACATGGATGTAGGTGCCTGTGTCGGAGACGCGGGCGATGCTGCTACCCACGGCATTGACGATGCCGAAGACCATGGCGCCGTTGTTCTTGGCCAACTGGACGGCCGAGAGGGTATCCGCCGTCTCCCCGCTTTGGGAAATGGCGAAAACGACGTCTCCGGGCCCTACGACGGGGTTGCTGTAGCGGAATTCGCTGGCATAGGCCACTTCGACGGGGATACGGCAGAACTGTTCGATGAGTTGTTTGCCGATGAGCGCCGCATGCCAGGAGGTGCCGCAACTGACCATCAGGTAGCGTTTTGCATGGATGAGTTCCTCGCGATGCTCGGTCACGGCGCTCAGGACGATGCGCTGGTGGGCCGGCAGGACGCGTCCGCGCATGCAGTCGCGAAGACAGTGGGGCTGCTCGAAGATTTCCTTGAGCATGTAGTGCGGGAATCCGCCTTTGTCGAGCATGGAGACGTCCAGGTCGATTTCTTTGGCCTGCACGTCCACATGGTCTTCATTCAAAGTGGTGACTTCCAGTTCTTTATCACGCCGGCACACGGCCACTTCCTCGTCTTTGAGATAGACGATGCGGTTGGTGTATCCGGCAATCGGGGAGGCGTCGCTGGCGATGAAGAATTCGCAGTTGTCCTCTCCGATTCCGACGGCGAGCGGACTGCTCTTGCGCGCGGCGATGATGGTGTCGGGGGTGTTCCGGTCGATGACGGCGATGGCGTAGGCGCCGATGACTTTCTTCAGGGCGACGCGCACGGACGATGCCAGGTCGAGACCGTGTTTGTTACGGGTGTATTCGATCAGCTGCAGAAGGACTTCCGTGTCGGTGTCGCTCCGGAAATGGAAGCCCTTTTCTTTGAGTTGTTCCCGCAGGGTGCCGGCATTCTCGATGATGCCGTTGTGGACCATGGTGAGATCGCCGCTCTGCGACAGGTGCGGGTGGGCGTTCACTTCGTTCGGCGCCCCGTGAGTGGCCCAGCGGGTGTGGGCGATGCCGACAGACCCGCTCTGGTCCTGCCCTACGGCCAGTTTTTCCAGGTTGGAGACTTTCCCGACCGCCTTATATATATTCAATTTGCCTTCGTCATTGAGCAATGCCACTCCGGCCGAATCATAGCCGCGGTACTCCAGCCGATGCAATCCTTTAATCAAAATGGGATACGCGTCCCTATATCCTAAATATCCTACGATTCCACACATATATTATTATGTTCTTATCATGCAAAGATAGTGATTTTTACGCATTTCCCGTCACTTGTATCATTCTTTAATGCAAATACAGCGCTTCGCGAAGGTATCTCTCTTACGCGGAGTCAAAGGCATGGACCGGAAACCTGTGGCCACCCTCGGCCACATTAGAGGGAGGGGCCCAAACTTGTTTGGGAGGGACGAAGCGAAGCGGAGGGTTTCCGGTTTATGCCTTTGACTTCGCGCGATCACATAAAACAAAGACCCCCGGGCCAGTTTCCTGGTCCGGGGGTCCGAAGAACGGCGGCTGCCTACTCTCCCACCTGGTGGGGCAGTACCATCGGCGATG
>CAMIYB010000083.1 GCA_946402945.1 uncultured Bacteroidales bacterium
TTGTCAGTTTTTTGGATTGGCACGGCACTTGATTCTTCGGGGATGCCCTCCGGGGCGGAAAAGAAACAACCAAAATACCATAATTATGATCAAACCACTTGCAGACAGAGTCCTCATCGAGCCCAAGGAGGCCGAGACGAAGACCGCGTCGGGGCTCTATATCCCCGATACCGCAAAAGAAAAACCGCAGCAGGGCGTCGTCATCGCCGCCGGCCCCGGCAAGAAAGACGAACCGATGGAGGTCAAGGTCGGTGACCAGGTCCTCTACGGCAAATATTCCGGCACGGAAGTGACCGTGGATGACAAGAAACTTCTGATTGTCCGCCAGTCAGACATTCTGGCAATCCTATAATTTTCGCAGACTATGGCAAAGGAAATCAAATTCAATACGGACGTCCGCTCCCGGATGAAGGAAGGAGCCGACGCATTGGCTGACGCCGTGAAGGTGACCCTCGGCCCGAAAGGCCGCAATGTAGTCATCGACAAGAAATTCGGTGCTCCGCAGGTGACCAAGGACGGCGTGACCGTCGCCAAGGAGGTCGAACTCGAAGACCGTTTTGCCAACATGGGCGCCCAGATGGTCAAGGAAGTGGCTTCCAAGACCAACGAGCAGGCCGGCGACGGTACCACCACCGCCACCGTGCTCGCCCAGAGCATCATCAACGTGGGCCTGAAGAATGTTACGGCCGGCGCCAACCCGATGGATCTCAAGAAGGGCATCGACAAGGCCGTCGCCGCCGTGGTCGCCGACCTCAAGGGCCGCAGCCAGGAAGTGGGCCAGGACTACTCCAAGGTGGAGCAGGTGGGTACCGTTTCCGCCAACAACGATGCTTACATCGGCAAACTCATCGCCGACGCCATGGCCAAGGTGGGCCAGGACGGCGTGATCACCGTCGAAGAGGCCAAGGGCACCGAGACGGAGGTCAAGGTGGTCGAAGGCATGCAGTTCGACCGCGGCTACATCAGCCCTTATTTCATGACCAATTCCGACAAGATGGAGGCCGTCCTGGACGATCCTTTCATCCTGCTGACCGACAAGAAGATCTCCACGATGAAGGACCTGCTGCCGGTGCTCGAACCCGTCGCCCGCGAAGGCAAGTCCCTGCTGATCATCGCGGAAGATGTGGACGGTGAGGCGCTGACGACCCTCGTCGTGAACCGTCTGCGCGGCACCATCAAGGTGGCTGCCGTCAAGGCTCCCGGCTATGGCGACCGCCGCAAGGAAATGCTGCAGGACATCGCGATCCTGACCGGCGCGACCGTGATCAGCGAGGAGCGCGGCTTCACGCTGGAGAACGCCACGCCCGACCTGCTGGGCAAGGCCGAGAAGGTGACCATCTCCAAGGAGAATACCGTCATCGTGGGCGGTGCGGGCCGCAAGGAGGACATCCGCGACCGGGCCGACCTGATCCGTAAGCAGATTTCCACCACCACCTCCGACTACGACCGCGAGAAACTCCAGGAGCGTCTGGGCAAACTCGCCGGCGGCGTCGCCGTCCTCTATGTGGGCGCGACCACCGAGGTGGAGATGAAGGAGAAGAAAGACCGCGTGGAGGATGCGCTCAACGCTACCCGCGCCGCGGTCGAGGAAGGCTACCTGCCGGGTGGCGGTGTCGCCTACATCCGCGCCGCCGAGGCCCTGAAGGACCTCAAGGGCGAGAATGAGGACGAGACGACCGGTATCCGCATCGTGGCCCGCGCCATCGAGGAACCGCTCCGCCAGATCGCCGAGAATGCAGGCGCCGAGGCCAGCGTCATCATCAACAGGGTCCGCGAGGGCAAAGACGATTTCGGCTACAACGCCCGTACCGGCGAGTATGTCAAACTCTACGAGGCCGGTGTCATCGACCCGACCAAGGTCGCCCGCGTCGCCCTGGAGAACGCCGCTTCCGTGGCAGGCATGTTCCTGACCACCGAATGCGGAATTGTGGACATCCCCGAGAAAGAGCCCGCCGCTCCTGCCATGCCGGCCGGTGGAATGATGTAAACCAACCTTATTAAAAAATTATGAAAAGAGTCCTTCTCCTTTCATCCCTTGTCGCCCTGGTGGCCTGTTCGCAGGTTCCCCAGGGCGCCTGGGTTCCTGCCGGAGACCATATCATGACCCCCTGGGCCGAAGAAGTGTCTCCCGTCAACGCCCATCCCGAGTACCCCCGACCGCAGATGGTGCGCGCCAGGTGGCAGTCGCTCAACGGGCTTTGGGACTATGCCGTGACGCCGAAGGATGCCCTGCTTCCCCAGGCGTGGGACGGCCAGATCCTTGTTCCGTTCTGCATCGAATCGGCCCTTTCCGGCGTAGGGCGCCGCGTGGGAGCCGACGAGGCCCTCTGGTACAATACCACCTTTACGGTTCCCCGTGGATGGAAAGAGCGTGTCCTGCTCCATTTCGAAGCGGTGGACTGGGCCGCCGAGGTCTTTGTCAATGACAAGCCTGCCGGCACCCATACCGGTGGCTATACGGCCTTTTCCTTCGATGTCACCGACCTCCTGACGGGCTCCGGTCCGCAGAAACTCCAGGTCAGGGTGCTCGACGGCACCGACAACGGCGAGCAGCCGCGCGGTAAACAGGTCTCCAACCCGCGGGGGATCTGGTACACGCCTGTGACGGGCATCTGGCAGAGCGTCTGGCTGGAGCCGGTCGCCGCCGCCCACATCACCGATTACCTGGCCGTCGCCGACGTGGAGAACGGCGTGCTGACGGTAAGCGCCTTTGCCGAAGGTGCTCCGGACGGGGCGCAGGCGGAGATTTATATCCGCGAGGGCGGCGTAGGCTATTCCACCGAGAAGAAGTGCCGGACGAAGACGGTCGGTTTCGGCTCCGTGGCTCCGGGCGAGCCCGTCCGTATCGGCATCGCCGAGCCCAAATGCTGGTCGCCGGAAGAGCCCTTCCTCTATGAGGTCGAAATTTCCCTCAAGCAGGGCGACAAGGTCCTTGACCGCGTGAAGGGCTATACGGCTTTCCGCTCCAGCACGGTCGTCCGCGACAGCGCCGGCCAGCTGCGTCTGGGCCTGAACGGCGCGCCGTATTTCCAGTTCGGTCCGCTCGACCAGGGATGGTGGCCGGACGGCCTGTACACGGCGCCGACCGACGAGGCCCTGCGCTTCGACATCGTCAAGACCCGGGAGTGGGGATTCAACATGATCCGCAAACACATCAAGGTGGAGCCCGCCCGCTGGTACTATTACTGCGACCAGATCGGCGTGCTCGTCTGGCAGGATATGCCCTCAATAGCCGACAATGGCCGTAACCACTGGGAAATGTGGAAATGGGCCGCGCCCGAAGACGACTATCCCCTGACGGAGACGGCCAAGGCTACCTATTATAAAGAATGGGGAGAGATCATCGCCCAATTGCGCAAGTATCCCTCCATCGTGGTGTGGGTGCCCTTCAATGAGGCCTGGGCCCAGTTCGAGACCGAGAAGGCCGTCGAGTTCACCCGTGCGCAGGATCCGACCCGGCTCGTGAATTCCGCTTCCGGCGGCAATTCCTACCTTTGCGGTGACATCTTCGACAGCCACAACTACCCCAATCCGCAGATGAAATTCCGCAGCGAGGGGCAGTTGGTCGATGTGCTCGGCGAGTACGGCGGCATCGGCTGGCCGGTGGAAGGCCATCTGTGGCAGAACGACCGGAACTGGGGCTATGTCCAGTACAAGAGCGGGGAAGAGGTGCTGGACCAGTATGAGAAGTATGCCGAAGAGTTTATCCCGACCGTCGCCGCGGGCGTTTCCGGCGGCGTCTATACCCAGACGACGGATGTCGAAGGCGAGGTAAACGGCATAATGACTTATGACAGAAAGGTTATCAAGATGAATGAGGAGCGTCTGCGCGCCGTCAATCAGCGCGTCATCGCCGCTCTGAAGCCATAGTAAGGAAAAAATATTTGCAAATTTTTCGCAAAAAAGTTTGCAGATTTAAAAAAAGTCCTTACCTTTGCAATCCCGCTTGAAAGAAACGGGGTCTCCGAAAGGAGGCTTACGGAACGCAAGCGGGAATTTTTACGCCCTTTTGGGCACGAGATCATTGAAAAGGCTGAAGGAAGTACAAGAAGCAAGTACCGAAAACTAAGAAAACAAGAGCGTCGATTTCTTGAGAAAGGAATTGCAGTCAGGACAGCTTGGAATATATAGTGTATATACAAAGAAGAGTTTGATCCTGGCTCAGGATGAACGCTAGCG
>CAMIYB010000084.1 GCA_946402945.1 uncultured Bacteroidales bacterium
TCCTGCAAGGGATTTCTGGAGGAGACGCCGACCACCTCCCTGTCGGAGGATAGTGTCTATGATTCGCCTCAGGCGCTGGAGGCAAACATCAACGGCTGCTATCTCTCGCTGAACAACATCTCGCTCTGGAAGGGAACTATGTACGAATATTTCCAGACGGGATCCGGCCTGATTATCTGGGGCGGAAACCGCACCACGGACGAGTGGCTGGACGGGATGTATTTCACGAAATACTCCACCGATCTGATCGGTAACAAGAACCTCTGGAACGCCCTGTGGCTGGGTATCAACCGCTGCAACCGCCTGATCGGTCAACTGCCGGAGAGCCCCGTAGAAGATGATTTCAAGCGGGAAATCGAGGCGGAAGCACGCTTCCTACGCGCCTTCTTCTACTTCACAGCCGTCCGCATCTACGGGGACATTCCCATCCTGACCGCCTCGCCGAAAACGGCGGAAGAACTCCACAACGCCCGGAAACCCTTCCAGGATGCGTATGCGCTGGTATTGACGGACCTGACCTTCGCCGAATCCAACATGCGCAGTCCGGAGCGGGCGGAAGAAGTGGCACCCGGCAAGAACCGGCCCAACAAATGGGCCGCCACGGCAATCAAATCGTCGGTCTACCTGACCATCGGGTCCCTTCTCTCGGCCCCGGAGGACAATTTCTGGGACACGTCCAAGCGGGTGCCCGATTTCAGCGCCTGTAACATTTCCTCCGCGGAGGACGCTTTTGCGCTGGCATACGATGCGGCTACGTCGGTGATTATCGACGGGCCGTATTCCCTGGCGGAAGACTACCGGACGCTTTTCCGCTGGACCGAACCGGGCGACTGGTTCCTCCCGGAGAGCATCCTGAAGATCACTTCCTCCAACAAGGCCGGACAGAATTACTGTTCCATCCACATGCTCCCGCCCTATCCCGAAGGAACGGCGAACTTCGCAACGGCCAATTCAAATGCCGGCCGGGTCCGTCCGTCGCGATTCGCGGTAGAGTATTTCATCAAGTACTCCGGCGGAAGATTAGGGACAGGCTCCCACAATAAGGTGCTCTACGCCTCGACGGCCGATCCTCGCTACCGGGCGACCTTTATCGACACCTACCTCAACCAGAATACCGGCAAGCAGGTAAATGCCTATCCCAACGACGACCGCATCACGGCCAATTCGGACGCCTTCATCCGCAAATACCTCGACCCGACCTACGACGTCACCAGCGGCAAGGCCGATTTCTACCTGATGCGCCTGGCCGAAGTCTATCTGATTGCAGCCGAGTCTGCGGCGTCCCTGAGCGCCGGGCCGGGCGACAGCTGGTGGGATACGGCCATTTCCTACGTGAACGTCCTTCGGGACAGGGCCCGCCGGTCTGTCCTTGCCGGAGAGGCGTCCGCCCCCATCGACTGGAAATCCTCCGATTTCGCAGACAGCAAGGCCCTGGTCAACGCCATCATGTGGGAACGGGTCATCGAGCTGACGGGCGAAGGGCACGAGTGGTTCGACACCCACCGCCGCGGCGCGACCTGGCTGCGCGACAACATCGCCGCGCCCGCCAATGCCTTCTACCTGGGGAATCTCCCCGATTTCAACACCTACCTGAATTACCATTATCCCGGCTCTATCAGTAAAGGTGCGGTGTTCCCCACGGATATCCAGGATCTGCGAAAAGGGCTCCTGAGCGCCTATCCGGAGAGCGAACTCCGCCTCAATACCGCCGAGAGCCGGCAGAACGATTTCTTCTGGCAGTAAATTATTATAAGTAAATAACAACGATATGCGAAAAGTTATCATGACCGCACCCAAGACCATCGTGGTGCAAAACGACGCCCCGGCCCCGAAACCGGAAGACCTGAAAGGAAACGAAATTCTCCTGAACATCAAACATATAGGGATTTGCGGTTCCGAAATTCACGCCTATCATGGCTTGCATCCCTCCTGCATCTATCCCGTCGTGCAGGGACACGAATATTCGGGCGTTGTGGTCGCTGTCGGAAAGGACGTTAAGGGATTCCGCCCCGGAGACCATGCGACCGCCCGTCCCCAACTTGTCTGCGGAAAGTGCAACCCCTGCCGCGAAGGGAGATACAACATCTGCGAAAACCTGAAGGTCCAGGCTTTTCATGCGGACGGGGCAGCGCAGGATTACTTCGTGGTCACGGAGGATCGGGCCGTGCTGCTGCCGAAGGATATGCCGCTGGAGTTCGGCGCAATGGTCGAACCTACCGCCGTCGGTGCGCATGCCACCAACAGGGTCCCGCTCGCGGGCCGCAATGTGGTGGTTTCCGGGGCAGGGCCCATCGGGAACATCATAGCCCAGTTCGCCCAGGCCCGCGGCGCTGCAAAAGTGCTGATTACGGATATCAGTGACCTGCGTCTTGCCAAAGCGCGCGAATGCGGAATCAAATACACCCTGAATGTAAGCAAGACACCCCTCGCCGAGGCGGTAAAGGATCTGTTCGGGGAAGAAGGTTTCCAGACGGCCTTCGAAGTGGCCGGTGTGGAGCCCTCCATCCAGTCGTTGATGACAACGATCCAGAAGGGCGGTGACATCGTGATTGTCGCGGTCTTTGCGCACAATCCCGTCATCAATATGGAACATCTGGGTGAGCACGAGCTCCGGCTGGTCGGAACCCTGATGTACAAGCATGAAGATTATCTGGAGGCAACCGATGCTATCGCGGCCGGCCGAATCCAACTTAAACCACTGGTTTCCAACCGTTTCCCTCTCGAGCGTTACAACGAAGCCTATCAGTATATCGACGACAACCGGATGTCCACCATGAAGGTGATGATTGACCTGTAAAAGCCAAATAAACAAGATTCGCAGAGGAAAATCACGGTAAAAGTGCTATATTTGTCTCAAATGGCTCAGAATATGGCACGATTCAGTTGGTTCGGGGACCAGGAACACCGGGTATTCAATTACAAACCTGTCTATTACGACGTAGAAAAGGAGGAGCGCCGCCGCCTGTTCGGAAAGGTGGACGGCAGCATGGATAAGGCCCAATCCGAGGACGGAAAATATGTCCCCGGCTCCTACATCCAGGGCTCGTTCCGCGACGGGAATTACGCCCGCCGCCGGGGCTCCACGCGCATCCAGTCCATCATCGGGGTCATCGGCCTGATCCTCGTGGCGGTCGTGCTGATCTATATCGCTAAATTCTACACGCTTCTGTAATGGACATCCGGATTCTTCCCAGCAATATCGCCAATCTGATTGCCGCCGGCGAAGTGGTCCAGCGGCCGGGGTCCGTCGTCAAGGAACTGATGGAAAACGCCCTGGACGCCGGCGCGACGCAGGTTTCCGTGGTCATCTCCGACGCGGGACGCACGCTCATCCAGGTCATCGACAACGGCTGCGGCATGTCGCCGGACGAGGCCGTCCTCTGCTTCGAGCGCCACGCCACCAGCAAGATCGCCACGGCCGAGGACCTTCAGGACATCACCACCTTCGGCTTCCGCGGGGAGGCGCTCGCGTCGATCGCCGCCGTCGCCGAGGTGACCCTCAAGACCCGCCGGGCGGAAGATCCGGTGGGCTGCCAGGTGGAATTCGCCGACTCCCGGCACATCTCGACCGAGGAGACGGCCTGCCCGCAGGGGGCCAATTTCGCCGTACGCAACCTCTTCTACAATGTGCCCGCCCGCCGCAAGTTCCTGAGGAGCGACGCCGTCGAACTCAAGCACATCGTCGAAGAGTTCACCCGCGTGGCCCTGACCCGGCCCGACGTGGGCTTCTCCCTGAGCCACAACGGCCGCGACATCCATCTCCTGCGCCCGGCCAAATCGCTGAAATTCCGCATCCAGGACCTGCTGGGCACGGCCGCCGTGGACAAGGTGGTGGACATCTCCGCCGAGACGTCGGTCGTGAGCGTGAGCGGCTACGTGGGCCGTCCCGACCTGGCCCGCAAGACCGCCGGAGGCCAGTTTTTCTTCGTCAATGGGCGCTATTTCCGCAGCCCCTACCTCCACAAGGCGGTGATGCGCGCCTATGAGGGTCTGGTCCCCGAGGGGGCCGTCCCTTCCTATTTCATCTTCCTGAAGGTGGATCCGCGCGCGATGGACGTCAACATCCATCCGACCAAGACGGAGATCAAGTTCGAGGACGACAGCGTCATCTTCCAGGTGATCGGCGCCGCCATCCGCGA
>CAMIYB010000085.1 GCA_946402945.1 uncultured Bacteroidales bacterium
TCATCTCGCTGGACATCGCCTCGGTGGTGGCCGGCACCAAATACCGCGGCGACTTCGAAAAACGCATCAAAACCATCATCGCCACGGCCACCAACGACCCGGACCTCATCCTCTTCATCGACGAGTTCCATACCATCGTCGGAGCCGGCGGCGCGGGCGGCAGTCTCGATGCGGCCAACATGCTCAAACCGGCCCTGGCCCGCGGAGAAATCCAGTGCATCGGGGCCACGACCATGGACGAATTCACGAAAATCGTGGAGAAGGACGGCGCCCTGGACCGCCGCTTCCAGAAAATCGTCGTGGAGGCGACCGGCGTGGACGAATCCATCGAGATCCTCCGGCGCCTGCGTCCCAATTATGAGGAATTCCACAAAATCAGTTATGCGGAAGGGGCCATCGAGGCCTGCGTCCGCCTGACCGACCGCTATATCACCGACCGTTCCCTGCCCGACAAGGCCATCGACGCGATGGACGAAGCCGGTTCCATGGTCCGGATCAAGGGTAATTCGCAGACGGTCACCGAGGAGGACATCGCCACCGTCGTGTCGAAGATGACCGGCATCCCCGTGTCGAAGGTCGCCGAATCCGAGGCTGCCCGCATCCTGAAGATGCGCGAGCGCCTGAGCGGCCGCATCATCGGGCAGGACAACGCCATCGACACCGTCGTGGGGGCCATCCAGCGGGGCCGTGCCGGCCTCAAGGACCCCAACCGGCCCATCGGCACCTTCCTCTTCTTCGGCCCCACGGGCGTCGGCAAGACGCAACTGGCCAAATGCCTGGCCGAATACCTGTTCGACTCCGAGGAAAACATGGTGCGCATCGACATGAGCGAATACATGGAGAAATTTTCCGTCTCGCGGCTCATCGGCGCGCCTCCGGGCTATGTCGGCTACGAAGAAGGCGGCCAGCTCAGCGAGCGGGTGCGCCGCAAGCCCTACTGCGTGGTGCTCCTCGACGAGATCGAGAAGGCCCATCCGGACATCTTCAACCTGCTCCTGCAGGTGCTGGACGACGGCCGTCTGACCGACAGCGAGGGCCGCACCGTGAGTTTCCGCAACACCATCGTCATCATGACCTCCAACGTGGGCAGCCGCGAAATGGCCGAATACGGCAAGGGGCTGGGCTTCTCGACCGCCGCCCGCAATGTGGACCGTGACCGCCAGGCCGTGCTCGAGAAAGCCGTCAAAAAGGCCTTCCCGCCGGAATTCGTGGGCCGCGTGGACGAAAAAGTGTTCTTCAACTCGCTCTCCCGCGAGGACATCGAGAAGATCATCGACATCGAACTGCGTTCGCTGCGCCGCCGCGCCGAGGAAGCCGGCTACAAGATCACCGTCACCCCGACGGCGAAGAAGTTCGTGGCGGATGCGGGGTTCGACCCGGCCTACGGCGCCCGCCCGCTCAAGCGCGCGGTGACCAAATACATCGAGGACCCGGTGTCGGAGTTCATCATCTCCGACCGCCTGCTGGGGAAAGACAACGGCGGACTCATCCGCCAGCTGCGGGTGGCGCTCGCTCCCGACAAGGAGAGCACGGTGGTGACGCTCAAGGAGCCCCAGGCGGTCGACGCCTAAGGGCAAGCGCCTCTAATACAGGGTTTTAAGCGTAAAGGTCTCCCATTTCGGGACGTTCGGATCGTCGATGAGTGCATCGATGCAGACATCCTTTCCCGCGATGACATTCTGCTCCAGGAAATACTGCTGGTAGGGCCAGAGGGCCATGAAGTTGGCGGCGATGTCGTGCGCATGGTCCCGGAAACGGTAGATGCAGTGGGGATAGCCGTTTTTCCGGAAGACATCGGCCAGGACGTTCGAGCCCCACATGCCGAGTTTCATCACCTGGGTCTTGTCGTACTGGACCAGGTCGTCCGCCGTACCGTGGAAGAACAGCGTCGGACAGGGCGGGGTCTTGTAGCGCGGCACGCCCTCCTCGCCGACGATGGCCCCGGCGTAGGAAATCACCCCCGCGAAGTTGAAGCCCTCCGGCAGCGCGGCGGCCCAGGAGTCGGCATTGCAGATGGACTGCTCGGCCGCCAGGGAGATGATGGCGCCGGCGGAGCTGCCCATGAGCACGATGTTGGCCGGATCCACGCCGAGGGCCTCCGCATTTTCGCAGATATAACTGACAGCCGAGAAAAGGTCTTCCACGCCCATATACTCGGCCTTGATGGTGTTTTTGGCCGTTTTGATGCGCCCGAAGGGGCTGAAATCCATCTTCACGCCCTTCAGGCCGAGGCGATAGTCGATGGAGATGACCCGGTAGCCCGCCTCGCCCATCCGTTTGAACCAGGGGAAATACCAGGGCTCGTTGCGGGCCCCGCCGATGAAGCCGCCGCCGAAGACGAAGAGCAGCGTCGGCTTGGCCTTTCCGTCCAGGGTGGTCTCGCTGCCCGGCGCCGCCTCATAGACATCCATGAAGAGGTCGCAGGTATCGCGGTGCGCGAAAAGATAGGTGCCGTCAGGTTCCTGGGCGAAGGTTCTGCCACCCAGCAGGGCTGCGCCGACAAGGGCGGCCAGGGCAAGGAAAAGTCGTTTCATTTTTTTTGTAAAAATTTTTACTTGCGCAATGGTTTGGCGCAAGATCGGGCTACCTTTGCACCAGAAACTAAAGACAAGAAGCCATGAGAAACACGCAGTACAACCTCGACACGCTCTCGAACGTGATCTCCTCCGAGTCCTCCCTCAAGACCCTGATGGACATGATCGGCGACCTCGGCCTTGAAATCCTCGACATCCACGCCGACTAGTCCCGGGCGGCCTGTCCTACAGGGTGGCCATCCGCTCGACGACCAGTTCGACGAGTTTGCGGATCAGCGGCTTGTAGTCAGGATTGCTGCTCTTGAGATAGCGGTTGGCGATGGCGCAGCACACCGTGGTGGCATTGTGGCCCAGATGGGCGGCAAAACCGGCCAGCGGCGAGCCTTCCATCTCGAAGTTGGTGATGCGGTATTCGCCGAAGCGGAAAGTTTCGATTTTCTCGAGCATGTCGGGCATGGCCAGCGGGATGCGCACGACGCGGCCCTGCGGCCCGTAGAAGCCCGGAGCCGAGATGGTTACGCCCTTGACCGTGACATCCGACAGAAGGTCGATCATCTTCTGGCTGTCGCGCACGAAGTAGGGCGACGGGAGGATCGGAAGCCAGCCCATGTGCTTCTTGAAGGCCTCTTCCACCTCCGGCATGGTCACTTTCTCGCGATTCCCATACCAGTTCATGACGCCGTCGAAGCCGACGTTGATGTGGGAGAGAATGAAGGAACCCAGCGGAATGTCGGCATGCAGGGCGCCCGAAGTGCCGATGCGGATGATGTTGAGCGCACGGTGGACGGGTTTGACCTCGCGGGTGGCGAAATCGACATTGGCCAGGGCGTCGAGTTCGGTCATGACAATGTCGATGTTGTCGGGGCCGATGCCATGGGAAAGGACCGTGATGCGCTTGCCGTCTCGCCGGCCGGTCACGGAGACAAACTCGCGCGAGGCATGGCGCACTTCGATTTCATCCAGGTACTCGGCGACCATTTCCACGCGCCCGGGATCTCCGACGAGGATGACGTTGTCGGCGAGATCTTCCGGTCTCAGATGGATATGGAATACGGATCCGTCGTCATTGATGATGAGTTCTGATTCAGGAATTCTCATGGTTGTAACGTTTAAAACTCTAAAAAGCAAATATAGGATTTTTCATCGGTATTTCCTATTTTTGCAATCCAAACTTTGAAAAACCATGTGGCAAAGAGTCCAAACCCTCTATCTGGCAATCGCAACCGCCCTGGTCGTGGCGCTCTTCTTCTGTGACAAGGCCATCATCCCCGGCCCTGACGGCTCGCCCGCCCAGTCTTTCGCCTTCACGGCCTATCTCCCCTATCTGATTCTGCTGATTGTCGCCGCCGCGCTCCACCTGCTTGCCCTGACCACCTTCAAGCATCGTATCTTCCAGATGCGTACCGCCATCCTGGCCGCCCTGATCACGTTCGCGCTCCAGGCCTGGCTGGTGGTCGATTTCATCCTGACCCGTGACACGGTGGTCTTCCGCCTCCCGGCCCTCTTCCCCATCGTGGCCGTCATCCTCGACGCGATGGCCGCCCGCGCCATCCTCGCCGACCAGCT
>CAMIYB010000086.1 GCA_946402945.1 uncultured Bacteroidales bacterium
CAGGCCCACATAGCCCGTCCCTGCTACTGCAATCTTCATATAATCAATAACTTATTCCGTGATACATTTCTTTGGCCTTGTTGTAACTGGCCAGGTCGCCGATATCGATCCGCGCCCCCGGCATCTCCCAGGAGTGGACCGCCGTCCGCTCGCAGAGCCACGCCACCAGGCTGCCCGGCGCATCCGTCCCGCAGCCGGAAGCGATCGCCTCCGGAATCCGGGCCGCATCCTCGCGCAGATACAGGTAGAAGGGCGGAATCACCCACTCGCTGCGGGGCGCCTGCGGCTTCTCCTCCATGCGGACAATCCGCCCGGCGGCATCAATCTCCGCCACCCCCGCCTTGCGCAGCCGCGCAGGATCCGTCTGCCGGAAGCGCATCACGCAACTCGTCCCCTTGGAACGGGCGAAGGCGAGGAAGTCCTGCAGGCTGAAAGTCAGGAGGTTATCGCCGGCGATAATCAGCAGGTCCTCCCCCTGGAGGCCGGCCTTCTCCATGGCCAGGGCCAGGTCGCAGACCGCACCGAGGCGGGTCTCGTTGGTCGAAGTGCCGTCGTCCACCACCGCGATGCGCTCGGGACGGGAAGCCGCCCAGGCGGCGAACTGCGGGGCGAAACGATGATTCGTCACCACCGTGAAGCCGTCCACGGCCGCCGCGATATCCTCCACCATCCAGTCGAGAATCGTCTTCCCGCCTACCTCCAGCAGGGGTTTCGGGAAATTCTCCGTGAGCGGATAGAGCCGGGTCGCATAGCCGGCCGCCAGAATGATACAATGCATAAAACTATACTTTCACCCCATCGGCGCTGCTGGCCAGATGGATGCTGAATTTTCCTTCCAGATGGGGGAAGGAGCGGAGATATTCCCGCTCCACCCGCTCGCAGACGGCCTCCTGCAGGGCCGGGTCGATCAGAGCCATGCAACAGCCCTTGAAGCCCGCGCCGCTGAAACGGCCGCCGTAGATGCCGGGCGTCTCCCGCATGATCTCGTAGAGACGGATCTGCTCCGGAGCGCCGCTTTCCCAGTTGTGGATGCTGCTCCAGCCCGACTCGAACGAGAGGGCGCCATAGGCCTCGATGTCGCCGCGACGCCAGGCCGCCACACCCTTTTCCACGCGCTCGAACTCCGTGTACCAGTGTTCGCAGCGCTTGCGCCAGGGCGCAGGGAGGCGGTCCTTGTACTGCTCGAACACCTCGCGGGGAACGTTGCGGGCGTAGGTGTCGCGGAATTTTCCATAGTCCAGGCCGGCAAGGGCCCGGAGGGCGTAAACCCCGGCCTTGAGTTCGTCCACGCGGGTGTTGAACCCGCTGCCCGCGAGGCTGTGTTCCAGGCCGGAAAAGAAGATGGCGATGCCCCAGGGCTTCATGTCCGGATGCTGCGGAATCGTCTCGAACGTGCCGTCGGCCGTATCCAGGTACAGGAGTTCCCCGGCCTTGCTCAGCACCTCGCAACTCTGGTCGAGTTTGCCGCAGGAGACGCCCACATAGTCGTGTTCGGCGTCATAGGCGATGTCGATGAGTTCCGCGGCGTCGAGGTGGATGCCGTTGACGCGGCAGAGGGCCTGGAGGAAGGCGATGATCACCGCCGCGCTGCTCGAGAGGCCGCCGATGGGGAGAGTGCCCTCGATGACGCCGCAGAGGCCCACCTCGAGACGGTGCCGGCGCGAGAGCATGAGGGTCGCCCCGCGGAGGTAGTCCGCCCAGTCGCCCGCTTTCCGGGCCTGGACCGAGGCGATGTGCCACTGCGCCCGCTTGGGGAACTGCAGGGAACTCATCTCCACGACGCCGTTTTGCTTGGGGCTGTAGGCGATGTGGATGCCCTTGTCGATGGCCAGGCCGGTGATCTTGCCGAGGTTGTGGTCGCTGTGGGCGCCGATCGGGCAGATGCGGTAGGGGCAGAAAGCGACGCCTTCCGGCTCGCGGTGGTAGATGCCGTGGAACTTCTCTTCGCAGCGCATCAGCGGAGGGGATTTTTGTCGGAACGGTACCACTCCATGAAACGGGCGATGCCCTCATGGAGGGTGATATGGGGCTTGTAGCCGACCTCCTGCTCCAGCAGGGACGTGTCGGCGTTGGTCTGGTACACGTCGCCGGGCTGCATGGGCAGGAAGATCTTCTCAGCCTCTTTTCCGGAGGCCTGTTCAATCTCGCTGATGAAGTCCATCAGGCGGACGGGGTTGCTGCAGCCGATGTTATAGACGCGGTAGCGGAGGCCGTTCGCGTCGGGCTCGGGTTCGCGGTCGATGCAGCGGACGGTGCCCTCGACGATGTCGTCGATGTAGGTGAAGTCGCGGATCATGTCGCCGCCGTTGAACACCTTGATGGGCTCGCCGCGGGAGATGGCGCTCGCAAAGAGCATCGGGCTCATGTCGGGGCGGCCCCAGGGGCCATAGACGGTGAAATAACGCAGTCCGGTCATGCTGACGCCGTAGAGTTTGCAGTAGGCGTGGGCCATGAGTTCGTTGCTCTTCTTGGTCGCGGCGTAGAGGCTCACGGGCTTATCGACCTTGTCCGCCTCGTTGTAGGGAACCTTGGCGTTGAGGCCATAGACGCTGCTGGAAGAGGCGTAGATCAGGTGGAGGACGCCATTGTTGCGGCAGGCCTCGAGGATGTTGAGGAAGCCGACGAGGTTGCTCTGGAGGTAGGCGTAGGGGTTCGTGATGGAGTAGCGGACGCCGGCCTGCGCGGCCAGGTTGACCACTTTGTCGAAGGCCTCCTGCTCGAAGAGCTGGTCGATGGCTTCCTTGTCGGCGATGTCCATGCGGATGAAGCGGGCATGGGGCCAGCGGGCGCTGACCAGGGTGGTCTCCCCTTTCGGGAGGCCCTTTTCGATGCTGACCGGGAAGCCGTTCGCGGCCAGGCGGCCGTATTTGAGACGGACGTCGTAATAGTCGTTGAGGTTGTCGATGCCCACGACGACGTCGCCGCGGTCGGCGAGATCGTGCAGGAGACGGGAACCGATGAATCCGGCGGCGCCGGTAACGAGGATTCTCATGGGTTAATATCGCTAATTAATCGATTTTCAGTCAAGTTTTTCCAGGTATGCAGGGTCCATCCAGGACATGGCCACGACCGCGACGCCGCTCAGGCAGACCAGCAGTTTGCGGTCGGATTTGATGCGCTTGATCACGCCTTCCACGCCTTTGTAGAGGCCGGCCGCGACCCGTACGCGCTCGCCGCGACGGTACTGGGGGGCATCTACGCCGAGGTATTCGACCTTGCGGCCGCTCCGGACGGAGGTGAGGATCTGGAAACTTTTCATCTCGGCGTCCGCGATGGGGGCAGGCCGGCGGGTGGCCGGGTCGCTGTAGCAGAGGAAGTCGGATTCGTGGCGGTATTTGAAGTCGCGGATCCAGGCCTCGGTGGCATAGACGAAAAGCAGCGAGGGGATGAGCGGCTTTTCGACATAGGACAGTTTGCCCTGCTGGAAGGTCTCCACCACCTGCATGGCCACATAAGTGCGCACGCCCTCGGCGTTGATGTCCCGCTGGAGGGGTTTGATGCGGTTGTAAAAGACCTTGAAGGCGAACCAGTGGAGTTCCGGGTCAACTTGCTGGGGCATGGTGGCGTTTCGTTCCGGGGAAGGGGCTTCGGGCGGGAGTTTCAGGCGGGAGTTTCGGGCGCGGGCTTCGGGCGGGCGCACAAATCCCACTCCTACCCGATATGTAATGCCTTGATTTTTAACAAGTTACAGGCATTACCCACAGGTAGCGGGCGTCAGACCCGGCAGGATTTCGCTCCTGCGCACCGGCCGCGGCTCAATCCAGAGCGCAAAACCGGGAGTCCCCGATTGTAATCCAAGTTCTTGATGGATACCCTACAATCGGGCCAAATTTACGAACAATTTATGAGATTTCCGCCTTTTCGCGAGAGTTTTTATCCGTAGGATAAGAAAAT
>CAMIYB010000087.1 GCA_946402945.1 uncultured Bacteroidales bacterium
TTCTCGCCGGGGCGGAGGCCGGTGTATTCGATCTTGATGTCCTTGTCGGGCGTGAAGCCGGCCAGGACGATCATCCTTCGGGCGAGGTCGGCGATCTTGACGGGCTTGCCCATGTCGAAGACGAAGATCTGGTTGCCGGAGGACATGGTGGCGGCTTCCATGACGAGGCGGCAGGCCTCGGGGATGGTCATGAAGAAGCGGTTGATCTCGGGATGGGTCACGGTGACGGGGCCGCCCTTGGCGATCTGTTCGCGGAAGCGCGGGATGACGCTGCCGTTGCTGCCGAGGACGTTGCCGAAGCGGGTGGTGACGAATTTGGTCTTGCCGGGGCGCTCTCCCCTTTCGATGGCCAGGCCGAGCGACTGGACGTAGATTTCGGCCAGGCGCTTGGTGCAGCCCATGATGTTGGTCGGATTCACGGCCTTGTCGGTGGAGATCATGACCATCTTCTCCACGTCGTATTCGATGCACTTGTCGGCCACGTTGCGGGAACCATAGACATTGACGAGCACGGCCTCGCAGGGGTTTTCCTCCATGAGGGGCACATGCTTGTAGGCGGCGGCATGGAAGACGACCTGCGGATGCCAGGTGCGGAAGGCGTAGTCCAGGCGGGGAATCTGGCGCACGTCGCCGATGACGGGCACGAAGTCCAGTCCGGGGAAGGTGTCTTCCAACTCGAGGCGGAGGTTGTGCATGGGGGTCTCGGCATTGTCGAAGAGGATGAGCTGCTTGACGCCGAAGGTGGCCAGCTGGCGCACGAGTTCGCTGCCGATGGAGCCGGCGGCGCCCGTGACCATCACGACCTTGCCGGAGAAATTCTCCTTGATCTCGTCGAGGGAGATAACGATTTCCTGGCGGCCCAGGAGGTCCTCCACCTTGATTTCGCGCGGGCGGATAATATTCTGTCCCTCAACCATTTCGTCCACGCCGGGGACGATGAGGGTCTTGACCTTGTGCTTGGAGCAGAAGGTGATGACGCCGGACTCTTCGTTCTGGGCCTCGATGTCCTTGGAGAAGAGTACCGCGTCCACGCCGTTGTCGAGGATGATGCGCGAGAGCCGGCGGTCGTCGTTGAAACGGAACACCGGCAGGCGGTCCAGCGAGAGGTCGTTGGTGTCGTCGGAACGCTCCAGGAAGCCGATGATCTTGTAGTGGGGCGAGTTCTGGAGGCGGACGATGGTCGCGACGCTCTTGTCGGAGGTGCCATAGACCAGGATGCGCTGGTACTCGTATTTCTCCTGCAACTTCCGGTTCATGACCTCGTAGGTGATGATCATCACGACGCGGACGCCGATGAGGAAGAAGAAGGTCACAAGGAAATCCAGCGAGATGATGAGCAGCAGCCATTTGCTGTAGCGTCCCATCAGGGAGAGGACCAGCAGGATCACGCCGGCCTTCAGGAAGGATACCTCGGCAAAGGGCACGAGGTCCTTGATGCCCAGGTGCCGGATGATGATGCGGTAGGTCCGGAAGAGGTAGAAGAGCAGGGGCGCAGCTACCAGGGAGGTAACCATATAGGAAATCATCAGGCGCACGGAGTAGAATCCGTCGTAAAGGAGGTCCTTCACGGCCATGATGACGATGAGGGATGCCACCAGTGAGAGAAGGGTATCCAGGGCGGCGATAACCTTGCCGCTCAGGTACTTGTCACGGATGGAACTGAATAGCAGTTTTTTAGGCATATAGAATGATGCTTTTGTTATTATCTTTCAGCCCGTACGGGGCTGTCGAGGAAATCGCGGTAGGCCAGACGGAGGCCGTCTTCAAGTTCGGTGCGGTAAGTCCAGCCGAGAGCGGTCGCCTTGGAGACGTCGAGGAGTTTGCGCGGGGTGCCGTTGGGCCGGGAAGTGTCCCAGCGGATGGCGCCCTCGTAGCCGACGACTTTTGCGACCAGGCCGGTCAATTCTTTGATGGAGAGTTCCTTGCCTGTGCCGGCATTGACCGTTTCGCTGCCGGAATAGTTGTTCATCAGGAAGACGCAGAGTTCCGCCAGGTCATCCACGTAGAGGAACTCGCGCAGCGGGCTGCCGTCGCCCCAGCAGGTCACCTCCTTCGCGCCGGAGACCTTCGCCTCATGGAAACGGCGGATCAGGGCCGGCACCACGTGGCTGTGATCGGGATGGTAGTTGTCGCCCGGGCCGTAGAGGTTGGTCGGCATCACGCTGATAAAGTCCGTACCGTACTGACGGTTGAGGAACTCGCAGTATTTCAGGCCGCTGATCTTGGCCAGGGCATAGGCCTCGTTGGTCTTCTCCAGGGCCCCGGTCAGCAGGCAGTCCTCCCGCATGGGCTGGGGCGCCAGGCGCGGATAGATGCAGGAGGAACCGAGGAACTCGAGTTTCCGGCATCCGTTGCGCCAGGCGGCGTGGATGACGTTCATCTCGAGGGCCATGTTGTCGTAGAGGAAGTCCGCCGGGGCGCTCTGGTTGGCGACGATGCCGCCCACCTTGGCCGCGGCCAGGAACACGTATTCCGGTTTTTCGGCAGCGAAGAAGGCTTCCACCTCGGCCTGACGGGTCAGGTCCAGTTCCGCGTGGGTCCGCAGGAGCAGGTTGTCGTAGCCCTGCCGCCGCAATTCGCGGACGATAGCGCTTCCCACCATGCCCCGGTGGCCTGCAACGTAGATTTTGCTGCCTTTTTCCATTATTCTTCCCGGTAGAGTTTCCGTACTTTTTTCATGTCGTGGGCCACCATGATCCGCACCAGTTCCTCGAAGGAGGTCTTCTGCGGATTCCAGCCCAGGACTTTTTTCGCCTTGGACGGGTCGCCGAGCAACTGCTCGACCTCGGCCGGGCGGAAATATTTCGGATCCACCTCCACGAGCGTCCGGCCCGTGGCGGCGTCGATGCCTTTCTCCGCGGCGCCTTCGCCCTCCCAGCGGAGCGTGATGCCGGCCTCGCGGAAAGCAATCTGGCAGAACTCCCGCACGGTGTGGTTCTCTCCGGTGGCGATGACGAAGTCGTCGGGGCGGTCCTGCTGGAGGATCAGCCACATGCTCTCCACATAGTCTTTGGCATAGCCCCAGTCGCGTCTGGCGTTGAGGTTGCCCAGATAGAGTTTGTCCTGATGGCCCTGGGCGATGCGGGCGGCGGCCAGGGTGATCTTGCGGGTGACGAAGGTCTCGCCGCGGCGCTCGCTCTCATGGTTGAAGAGGATGCCGTTGCTGCAGAACATGCCGTAACTCTCGCGGTAGTTTTTCATGATCCAGTAGCCGTAGAGTTTGGCTACGCCATAGGGACTGCGCGGGTAGAAGGGCGTCGTCTCCCGCTGCGGGACCTCCTGCGCGAGGCCGAAGAGTTCGGAAGTGGAGGCCTGGTAGATGCGGCAGGTGCCGGCCAGGCCGGCGATGCGGACGGCTTCCAGCAGGCGCAGCACGCCCATGGCATCGGCGTCGGCCGTGAATTCGGGCACTTCGAAACTGACCTTGACGTGGCTCTGGGCAGCGAGGTTGTAGATTTCGTCGGGACGGACCTCGGAGATAATGCGGATGAGCGAGGAACTGTCGGTCATGTCGCCCCAATGGAGGTTGACCAGGCGCTTTTTCTTCATGTCCCGCACCCACTCGTCGAGGTAGAGATGCTCGATGCGGCCGGTGTTGAAGGAGGAACTGCGGCGCAGGATGCCGTGGACCTCGTAGCCTTTTCCGATCAGGAATTCCGCGAGGAAGGAGCCGTCCTGGCCCGTGATGCCGGTGATGAGCGCGACTTTTGCCATAGGTCTATCTGTTTGCGTACATGTCCTCGTAGTACTTGCGGTAGTCGCCCGAGGTGACAGAGTCCATCCAGTCCTGGTGGTCGAGGTACCAGCGGACGGTCTTCTCGATGCCTTCCTCGAACTGGAGGGAGGGCTCCCAGCCCAGTTCGCGCTGGAGTTTGGAGGAGTCGA
>CAMIYB010000088.1 GCA_946402945.1 uncultured Bacteroidales bacterium
CCCGCGGTATGAAGAATTTCATCATGATCACCCTCGGCACCGGCGTCGGCAGCGGTATCGTTATCGACGGAAAGTTGGTTTACGGCCATGACGGCTTTGCCGGCGAACTCGGCCACACCTGCTCGGTCCGCAACAACGGCCGCCTGTGCAACTGCGGCCTGACAGGCTGCCTCGAGGCCTACTGCTCGGCAATCGGCATGGCTCGCACGGCCCGCGAGTGGCTCGACATGAGCGACGAGCCGTCGGCCCTGCGCAGCCTGGACAAGATTACCTCCAAGGATATCTATGAGGCGGCCCGTGACGGCGACGCCCTCGCCCGGAAGGTCTTCGACTTCACCGGCGGCATGCTCGGTCAGGCATTCGCCAACTTCATCGCCTTCTCCGCGCCGGAAGCCATCGTGCTTTTCGGCGGCCTGGCCCGTGCGAAGGAATTCCTGCGCGAGCCCATCGAGCGGGCGATGAACGCTTCCGTCCTGCCCCTGTGGCGCGGAAAGGTCAAGATCGTCTTCTCCCAGCTCAAGGAGTCCGACGCAGCCATCCTCGGCGCCTCGGCGCTCGCCTGGGAGTTGTAAGGCTTTCCGCATGGATATAAAGCCCCTGCTCATGGCGGTTTTGCCGGTGTTGGTCTGCTGCGGCAGTCCGGCGACGCGGCTGGAACGGCTGGGCGGGGGACTGTTTCCTCCGGAGGAGCCGGGCGGCGCCGTGCTGGTCCTGCAGGGCGAGGATATCCTCTTCGAGCGGTACTACGGCGTGGCGTCGCTCGGCGGCGCGCCGGTTACGGCGGACACGCGCTTTAACCTGGCTTCCGTGTCCAAGCAGTTTACGGCCGTCGCCGTGCTGCAACTGGTCGCCGCGGGCCAGGTGGACCTGGATGCGTCGGTACAGACGTATTTCCCGGAATACACGCATCCGCTATGGAAGGAGGTCAGGATCAGGCACTTGCTCAGTCATTCTTCCGGCATTCCCGACGCGCGCGGCTACCTGACCAGGGAGCAAAAAATCTACGGGGATGAAGACCTGGCGTTGGATTATCTTGCGCGTGTGGACAGTCTCCATTTCCCGCCCGGAACGGCCTATGAGTACCTCAATCCGGGGTATGTCCTCCTGGGCCGGCTGGTCGAAAGGATCAGCGGCGAACCTTTCCCTGCCTATATGCAGGAGCATGTTTTCGACCCGGCCGGGATGGGCGGAGCGGCTTATTTCGAGCCGGGACTGACCGATGCGGCCCATGCCTACGAATATCCCCGCGAAGCGTCCGGCAGCGAGGAGTCCGGCAGCGACCGGCCCGCCGGGAAACATGCCTGGTATGAATATGATTACGGCGAAGAGACCTTCTTCGCCACCCGCCCCGACGGCGGGCTCTATGCGACGGCAAAGGATATGGTCCAATGGGAGAAGGCCCTGCGGAAATGCCTCTCGGGCGCCCCGGACGCCATCCTCCCGGCCGGCCTGCTGGAAGAGGCCTTCCGGCCGCAGATCCTCGTTTCCGGCAGTCCCTGGAGCGACTATCAGAACCGTCCGGGTACCTGTTACGGTTTCGGCTGGTTCCTAGAGCCGGAAAAGGGCTGCATCTATCACACCGGCGACAACGGCGGCTTCAAGATCCTGGCCGCCCGTTATCCCGCCTCAGATACTTTCCTCCTGATCCTCGCCGCGCGCGCCGACTGGGACCGCTACGCCGTCAAGACCCGGGTGGAGAAGGTGCTGGGGTTCTCTGAGGGCGGTCGTTAATAGCCACAGCCGCGTCCGCAGGAACAGGCGTTTTCTTCGAAACGGTAGGGGAGACAGGGGACCCGGTCGGGGCGGCCCAGGGCGGCCCAGAGGGTGAGGCCCTCGAAGACGATGGCGCTGTTGGTGATGTCGCGCAGGATGGGGGCGCCGCTGCAAGAGATTTCCCGGATGAAAAATTCATGGTCCCAGCGGTCTTTGGGGACGGTCGTCGCGGCGAGGATTTCCCGCGCTTTTTCGTAGCGGTCCACGCCCTTGCGGTCCTCCGGCCGGCCGGTCTGCGTGAAGTTCGTAACGACCCGGTAGCCAAGCGGTTCCGCATTGACGTCGAATTTGACCCAACGGTGGTTGTTGACTTCGTAATAGGCGGCTCCGCCCTCCTGGTCGATGACCCCGAAATTGGTCTCCACGCCCATCGGACGGGCCAGCGTGTCGAGGAAATGCTCGAAATCCTCCAGCGTCCGGCAAAGCTCCAGCGCCTTGTACATCACGACGCCTTCCATTTCCATGAGCGCCGCCGGCACGTCGTCGTCCTTGAGGTCGTAGGTGGCCGTGTTCATGATGGCGAAGCCGGTCTCGTTCATCCCGCCCCAGACCTCGGGCGTACCCGGGGGAACCTCGGCGTAGGGATGCTCGCGCCAGCCGGCGTTGACCAGACCCATCAGGCGATATTTCCGTCCCTGGAAGTATTCTATGGCCACTTCCTTGGTGGAGGAGTCACGGTGCTTGAACATGACGGCCTTGCCGTCGGCGGTGTATTTCCCGCTTACGATGACGGAGGTGCAGGCGTCTGCCGGGCGGCTGCCCAGCAGGAAGAGTGCCATCGTGGCGACGAAAACGTTGCGGATGCGGTATCTCAACATATTTCATATCTCTTGCAAGCACAAAAATAGTAAAAAAAGCCGATATGCTTCGCCCGCGGAACAGGGTCTTGCAAAAAACAGGGAAAAATTTTAAATTTGATAAATCATTAAGTAAGATAATTCAGATTAGATATGAAAAAGAAGATTGTGATTATCGGTGCTGGAATGATGGGCTCTGCCCTTGCATTCCCTGCACGTGAGAATGGTAATGAGGTGTCCATTGTAGGCACTCCTCTCGACAGAGACATTATAGAAACAAGCCGCAAGACGGGTCGCCATCCGAAATTCGAATATGATTTCCCTAAAGGAGTTAAGTATTTCCAGTTCGAGGAGTGGAAAGAGGCTGTCAGGGGTGCGGATTTCATTATCGGAGGGGTATCTTCCTTCGGCGTGGATTGGTTCCTGGATGCGGTGCTGAGCGAACTCGACCCTTCGGTTCCTGTGCTTTCTGTCACAAAGGGCCTTATCAACCTCGAGGACGGCACCCTGATTTCCTATCCGGATTACTGGCAGAGGGAACTGGCAAAGAAGGGTATCCATCGCACTATCAATGCGATAGGCGGTCCCTGCACGTCCTATGAACTTGTTTATCACGATCATTCCGAGGTGGCTTTCTGTGGAGAGAATACGGCGGAAATCAAGATGATGAAAGAGGCCATGAAGACCTCTTACTACCATATCTCCCTTACCAACGACGTGGTCGGCCTCGAAAGTGCCGTGGCGCTCAAGAACGGTTACGCCCTTGGAATCGCACTGACGATCGGACTTGTGAATCGTGCCAACGGCCCCGAAGCCGGACTGCATTTCAATTCTCAGGCGGCTGCTTTCTATCAGGCAACCCATGAAATGCGCAAGCTCCTTGCTATCCAGGGCGCGGAGGAAGACTGCGTGAACATCGGTATCGGCGATCTTTATGTGACGGTGTATGGCGGAAGAACCCGCAAGATTGGCATTCTGCTGGGCGAAGGCAAGACCTACGAAGAAGCCCTGGACATACTTGCGGGTGTCACTCTCGAAAGTCTGGTCGTATCCAGAAGGGTTTACAAGGCGGTTGTCCGCAAGGCGGAACTCGGTCAGGTGGATCTTGCCGAATTCCCTCTTCTCTGCCACGTTGCCGATGTCCTGGACAAGGGAAAGGATGCGGAACTCCCCTGGGAAGATTTCACCTTCGACAACACGAAATAAACGGATAAGGCGGCCCGACCCTGCCCGTCATGCCCGACCTTGCCCGTCATGCCGACCCAGCCCGTCATGCCCGACC
>CAMIYB010000089.1 GCA_946402945.1 uncultured Bacteroidales bacterium
ACGTCCCCGATGCGAATCTGACCAACGTGCTGGGCATCCCGGCGATTCCTTTCCGCACGGACGACTGGCCCGTGCTGCCGTAAAGGACGGATTTTTCCGCAGAGGTCAATATTCCGCAAGGATAGGGTAACATTCCGCGTCTTCCGGGCAAAAGGAAGGTTTATCTTTGCAAAATAGGAAGTGTACGCTCTGATATGCGCATGAATCTTGATTGGGAAATATCCTGCGGGACGGCTCCGGACCGCTTTTTCCCGGCCCGGGTACCCGGCGCCGCGCAGGTCGACCTGGCCCGCGCATCGGGGTGGGACGACTGGCAGTTCGCTGACGCTTACCGTCGTTTTTCTCCGTTGGAAGATCAGGATTTTATGTATCGTGCGCACTTTCGTGCACCCTCGCGCGCATCCTCCGAGTCTTTGTGGCTTGTCTCCAAAGGGATTGATTATCAGTGCGAAGTGTATCTCAACGGGCGGCTGCTGGCCGTTCACGAAGGATCGATTTCCCCCGTTGAGGTCTGTCTGGAGCCCGCGCTTGCCGAGGGTGATAACGTCCTCGAAATCAAGGTACTGAAGGCCCCGAAAAAGCCGGGTGTCCCGGAGGGGCGGGAGCAGGCGTCGCATTGCTGCAAGCCGCCGGTTTCCTATGGTTGGGACTGGCATCCGCGCCTGATTCCTTCCGGGATCTGGGACGATACCGCCCTGGTGGTCCGCAAGGCCGCCTGGCTGGGCGATGTCGCGCTCCGGTATACGCTCGCCCCGGATTATTCCCGGGCGGACCTCCGGGTGTCGGCCGCCGTCTGCGGGGCCAAAGATGACGTTTTTTTGACCTTTTCCCTCCTGGATGCCGCCGGTCGTTCTGTCCTGCAGAACACCTTTCCCGCCGCTCCGGGCGCCGGTGTAGATGCCCCTGCCACCCTTTCCGCCATCGTCGCGGACCCGCGCCTCTGGTGGACCTGGGACCAGGGAGACCCATATCTCTACTCCTACGAGTTAGTCCTCCAGGATGCTTCTGGCGCCATTCTGGACCGTCGCGCCGGTCGTATCGGTTTCCGCCGGATCCGCCTGGTAATGAATGACGGGGCCTGGGAGCGGCCGGAAGGTTCTCCGAAGAGCCGCTCCGACGCTCCGGCCCAGATCGAACTCAACGGCCGTCGCATTTTTGCCCGCGGGGGCAACTGGGTTGCTCCGGAAGTTTTCCCTGGGACCATCCAACCCGCCCGTTACCGGGAACTGCTCGACCTCGCGCTTGGAGCCGGATTCAACCTCTTGCGTTGCTGGGGCGGCTGTCTGCCCGGCAAGGACGCTTTCTACGAGTTGTGCGATGAGAAAGGCATCCTCGTCTGGCAGGAATTTCCCCTGGCCTGCAACCGCTATCCTGATGATGAAGCCTACCTGCGGGTGCTGCGGCAGGAAGCCGGTGCCCTGGTGGCCCGCCTGCGCAACCATCCCTGCCTGGGCATCTGGTGCGGAGGCAACGAGCTCTTCAACGCATGGTCCGGCATGGACGACCAGTCCCTAGCCTTGCGGCTGCTGGGGGCGGTCTGCTTCGAGATGGATCCGCATACCCCCTTCCTGGCCACGTCCCCGCTCGTCGGCATGGCCCATGGCAACTATCTCTTCCGCGACGGGGACCGTGAGATATATCAGTGGATGCCGGAAAGCCGTTTCACGGCCTATGTCGAATTCGGCGTCCCCGGTCTGGCGCCCCGGCAGGTGCTGGAGGAGATTATTCCGGGCGACGAATTGTTCCCTGTCCGCCCCACGGCGGCCTGGAAGGCCCACCATGCCTTCGGCGCCTGGGACGACAAGCCGCATACCTGGCTCGACGAGGAGACCCTGCGCCACTATTTCGGGCCGGCCGGCAGCCTGGATGAATTGATCGCCCAGAGCGCTATCCTGCAGGGGGAGGGCTACAAGGCCATATACGAAGAGGCCCGGCGCCAGAAACCCCACTGCTCGATGGCCTTGTGCTGGATGTTCAACGAGCCCTGGCCCACGGCGGCCAACAACTCCATCGTCTCCTGGCCGGCCCGCCCGAAGGCCGCCTGGTCCGATGTCGCCGCCGCCTGCCGCCCGCGCCTGGCCAGCGCCGCCTTCCCGAAATTCCAGTGGGCCCGCGGCGAGACGCTGACCCTCCGCCTGTGGTGGCTGGACGATACCTTCGGCCATCCTGAGGGGCCGCTGGACGTCCGTGTCCGGCTTGTCGCTCCCGACGGCGTCCGGACGGAAATCGGCAGTTGGAAGACCCTGCCGACCCGTGACAACACCAACCTGCCCGGACCCGAAATCCGGACGGTCCTTCCCGCCTGGCCCGGCACCAACTGCTTCCGCGTGGAAGTCTGTGTCGCCGGCCATCCCGAGTGGGATAGTGCCTATACCCTTGCCTATCGCCCATGACCGCCCGTCTCCCGCTTTCCGAAAGAATCGGCTATGGTCTCGGCGACATGGCCTCCTCGATGTTCTGGAAGATCTTTTCCTATTATCTTCCGTTCTTCTACAGCAATATCTTCGGCCTTCGGCTCGACCAGGTCGGCCTCCTGCTGGTGGTCACCCGCATCTGGGACGCCGTCAGCGATCCGATGATGGGCATCCTTGCCGACCGCACCCGCTCCCGTTTGGGAAAATACCGGCCCTACCTGCTCTGGATGGCCCTTCCCTTCGCCCTGTGCGGCATTTTCCTCTTCACCACACCCGCCTTCGGGCCGACGGGCAAACTGGTCTGGGCCTATGTGACCTACCTCCTCATGATGACGGTCTATACCGGCATCAATGTCCCTTACGGGGCCATGCTGGGCGTGATGACCGACTCCTCTTCCGAGAAGACGGTGCTCAGTTCCTTCCGCATGTTCTTCGCTTATGGCGGCAGTTTCCTCGCCGTGCTGTGCTGGGAGCCGTTCTGCCGGGCCCTCGGCGGCTATGCTTCGCCCGCCGGCTGGCAGCATGCCATGATGGCGGTCGCCCTGATGACCCTGCTGCTGTTCGTCGGCTGTTTCTCCCTCACGCGGGAGCGGATCCGCTCCGCGAACACCGTTTCTGTGGGCAAGGACCTGGCGGCCCTGCTGCGCAACGGCCCCTGGTGGATCCTGATCGCCTGCGCCCTCTGCTCCAACCTGTTCATGACCGTCCGCGGCAGCACCGTCGCCTATTTCTTCAATGATATCGTGGGCCCGGACGCCCATGTGTTCGGCCTGCTGTTCTACGCCGGACTCTTCCTCGGCGTCGGGGAAGTGAGCAATATGGCCGGTGTGGCGCTCACCGTCCCGGTGGCCGCCCGGCTGGGCAAGAAGACGGCCTGGCAACTCTGTTTCCTGGCCCTGGCGGTGCTCAGCGCTGTGTTTTTCTGGATTCCCGCCACCCCCGGCGGCTTTGTCTGGATGCTGGTCGTCCAGGTCCTGGTCAGCATTCTCACGGGGATTATCTCCCCGCTGGTCTGGAGCATGTACGCCGACGTGAGTGACTACGCCGAGGAGCGCAGCGGCTCCGCCTCCACGGGTCTCATCTTCTCCTCCTCGTCCATGGCCCAGAAATTCGGCGGGGCCTTCGGCGGAGCGGCCGTCATGTGGCTGCTGGCCGCTTTCGGCTACCAGACCGCCGCGGCCGATGCGACCGCCATCACGCAAAGCGCGGAAGCCCTGATGGGCCTCCGCCTGCTCATGAGTTGGATTCCGGCCGGCATCGCGCTGCTCGCCGCCGCGATCATGACGGTGTATCCGCTCACGACTGCGCGCATCGCCACCATCCACGACTCCCTTTCTTCCCGTCGCGGCTGACCTACAGCACCGGCAGGATGAAGTTCCAGACGCCGCGGAGGGTGCCCTGGAGGTCAGTCGTGTGGGAGAGGAGCAC
>CAMIYB010000090.1 GCA_946402945.1 uncultured Bacteroidales bacterium
CCGCCTCCATGGCCCCCGCTCCGGCCGCTCCGGCCGAGCCGGCCGCCCCGGCGCGCAAGCGTGCCGCCCGCCGTCCGTCCTCCCTGTCCATCTCCGCCCTGGCTTCCTCCGTGGAGGAGGGCCCCGCTACGGCCCAGGATACCGTCACGGAGGCCCCCGTCCCCGAAGATGATGCCATCCTGGAGGCCTGGAAGGCCCTTCCGGCCGTCTATGCCGACCGGCCCCGCCTGGCCAACACCCTCACCTCCTCCAAGGTGGAGATTACCCCGGAAGAGGGCCGCAAGGTGGTCACCTTCTTCGTCGTCAATACGGCCCAGCAGAAGTGGATAGAAGAAAAACTCCTCCGCGAGTTGGAAGGCCGCCTGGTCAAGAGCCTTTCCTCCTCCAAAGTCCGCCTGGCGGTCTCGGTGCTGGACGACGGGCAGGTGGAGCAGAAGCCCTACATGCCCAAGGACCAGGCCGTGGAACTGATGCGCTCGAATCCCGAAGTCATGAACCTCGTCCAGGACCTGGACCTCGATACCAAGATGTAAGCAGATGAAACTTCGCGCAGAAAACCTTGTCAAGAAATACGGCATCCGCACCGTCGTCAAAGGCGTTTCGATGGAGGTGGAGCAGGGAGAGATCGTCGGCTTCCTCGGCCCGAACGGCGCCGGCAAGACGACCAGTTTTTACATGATCACGGGCCAGGTGGTCCCGAACGACGGCCACATTTACCTCGACGACGAGGAAATCACCGGCCTTCCGATGTACAAGCGCTCCCAGAAGGGGGTCGGCTACCTGCCGCAGGAGGCTTCCGTCTTCCGCAAGATGAGCGTCGAGGACAACATCATGTCCGTGATGGAGCTCTCGTCCATGACCAAGGCCGAACGCAGGGAACGTCTCGAGGACCTCATCGACGAGTTCAACCTCTCGAAGGTGCGCAAGAGCCTCGGCATCCAACTCTCCGGCGGCGAGCGCAGGCGTTGCGAGATCGCCCGCGCCCTGGCCAAGGACCCGAAATTCATCCTGCTGGACGAACCTTTCGCCGGCGTCGATCCGATTGCTGTGGAGGATATCCAGTACATCATCGCCAAACTCAAATACAAGAACATCGGGGTCATCATCACCGACCACAACGTGGGTGAGACCCTCGCCATCACAGACCGGGCCTACCTTCTGTATGAGGGGACCATCCTTCAGCAGGGGACCCCGCAGGCCCTTGCCGCCGACGAGGATGTGCGCACCAAATACCTCGGTTCAGGCTTCATGCTGAAGCGTTCCGTCTCCGTGGAACGCGCCCAGCGGGAACATGCCCGGATCCTGGAAGCCCAGGCCGCCGCGCAGGCGGAAAACCATCCGGAACCCGTAGTCGCTGAGGCTCAAGGAGTTTAAATGGTTTTACTATTGCGGATTATTATTAATTGAAAAAAAATTCTTAAAATTTTGAAGAAAAGTTTGCAATTCCAATAATAATCTCTATCTTTGCAATGGACATCATCAATGTCTATTTGTTAAGTTCGTTTTATCATATGGCCGCGGAGTTTTGGGGAAAGCTCCGCGGTCTTCTTTTTCCGCGGAATCGTTCCATACTCGCGTTTTTTTTCTTACATTTGTACGCTTGGGCTGAAATAATTATAAACCTAAACGTATAGATACATGGAAAAGAAAAAAAGCAACATCTTCGCGATTGCGATCATGTTCTTCCTGTTCGCGATGATTTCCTTCGTGACGGGCCTCCAGAATCCTTTCGGCGTCATCGTCAAAAGCCAGTTCGGCGCCTCCAATTTCCTGTCGCAACTCGGCAACGCGGCCAACTTCATCGCCTATGCGGTGATGGGCCTTCCGGCCGGTTTCGTCCTGTCGAAGAAGGGCTATAAGTTCACGGCCCTGACCGCGGTGACCATCGGCTTCGTCGGCGTGGGCATCACCTTTCTTTCCGGTGTCGTGGAGAGTTTCGGCGTGTACCTGCTCGGCGCCTTCGTTTCCGGCTTCTCGATGTGCATGCTGAACACGGTGGTCAACCCGATGCTCAACACCCTCGGCGGCGGTGGCAACAAGGGCAACCAACTGATCCAGTGGGGCGGCTCCTGCAACTCCCTGGCGGCCACCATCTGCCCCGTCCTGGTGGGTTACCTCATCGGTGACGCCATGAACGCGAGGATTTCGGACGCCAATCCGGCCCTCTTTATCGCCATGTCGATTTTCGCCCTGGCTTTCCTGATCATCTTCTTCTCCGAGATTCCCGAACCCGATCTGGCCGCCAGGGCCGCCCAGGCCGAGGCCGCCAAGGCCGAGGCCGTCGCTGAAACGGGTGCCGGTTCCGATATCAAGGGCGCCCTTTCCTTCCGCCATTTCGTGCTGGGTATCATCGCCATCTTCCTCTATGTCGGCGTGGAGGTCGGTATCCCGAATTTCGTCAACCTCTATATGACTTCTTCCGCGGTGGGGATTGCGGCCGGCGTGGCCGGTACCATCGTCGGTATGTATTGGTTCCTGATGCTGGTCGGCCGTCTGATCGGCGCTTCCATCGGCGGCAAGGTTTCCAGCCGCAGCATGATGCTGATCGTTTCCTGCCTGGCCATCGTCCTGCTCGTGCTCGGCATGGTGCTGGGTGACAGCGCGCAGGTGCCCTTCCCGGCCTTCAAGGACCTCCGCTTTACGATGGAGACCATTCCTCTGGGTGTCGTCTTCTTCGTCCTCTGCGGCCTCTGCACCTCCGTCATGTGGGGCGCCATCTTCAATCTGGCCGTCGAAGGCCTCGGCAAATATACCTCCATCGCTTCCGGCCTGTTCATGGTGATGGTCTGCGGCGGCGGTATCCTCCCGCTTATCCAGGGCGCAGTGGCCGATGCCACCTCCTACCTGACCAGTTATATCGTCGTGATCCTGGCGGTGGCCTATCTCCTCTGGTACGCCATCCTCGGTTCGAAACCCGCTAAAAAGTAAATAACCATGGACCAAGAACTTGTAATCGGAATCGATATCGGTGGGCAGACCACCAAGTGCGGCATTGTCGATGCCCGCGGTGACGTGCTGAGCCAGACGGTCATCCGGACCGACACCTATACTGAGGTTGAGCCCTATATCGCCGAACTGGCGGCGGCCCTCAAACGCATCGTTGCCGATGCGGAGGTGGAAGGCCGTATCCGCGGCATCGGCGTGGGTGCGCCGAACGGCAACTACTACACGGGAGAAATCGAAAATGCGGTCAACCTGACCTGGGGCGGCGGCCGGACCATCCCCTTTGCCAAACTCCTCTCCGAGGCCATGGCCGGCATTCCCGTTTCGCTGACCAACGATGCCAATGCGGCCGCCGTCGGCGAGATGACCTACGGTGCCGCCCGCGGTATGAAGAATTTCATCATGATCACCCTCGGCACCGGCGTCGGCAGCGG
>CAMIYB010000091.1 GCA_946402945.1 uncultured Bacteroidales bacterium
AAAAAACTTTCAATTTCCGAAAAACTGTATTACTTTTGCACCCTACAGAAAAGAAATTTCCTTTCTATTTTTGTTTAACTAGTTAAATTTAACGGACTTATGAAGAAAGTTATGATGTCCCTGGCCATTATGGCCATGCTGTTCGGTGCTGTTTCCTGCGGCAACAAGAACAAGAAGGGCGAGGCCGAGAAGGCCGCTGTCGAGTGCGCTGAAGGCGCCAAGGAGTGCTGCAAAGAAGAAGGCAGCGCTGCCACCAAGGAAGTTAAGGACGCCGCCGACGCCGTCAAGGGCGCTGCCGAAGAGGTTAAGGCCGATGTCCAGCAGGTGAAGGAAGCCGGTGCTGCCGCCAAGGACGCCGCCGACGCTGTCAAGAGCCTCACGAAGTAATTTTCCCTAAGGAAAGTTGAAGGAAGGTCCCCGTGGCCTTCCTTTTTTTATGGGATTTTGCGTACATTTGCCCTGCCATGAGACCGGAAGAACTTGAGATCATGTCCCCGGCAGGCAGTTTCGAATGCCTGCGTGCCGCCATCCAGGGCGGGGCCAATGCCGTCTATTTCGGCATCGGCCGGCTCAATATGCGTTCGCGCAGCGCCAATAATTTCGAGCGGGAGGACCTCCCGGAAATTGTCCGTATCTGCCGCGAAGCCGGCGTGCGGACCTACCTGACCCTCAATATCACCCTTTTCGGGGAGGACCTGGCCGACGCCCGCGCCGTGCTTGACGCCGCCCATGAGGCCGGGGTGGATGCGGTCATCGCCTCCGACATGGCCGTTATCCTCCACGCCCGCGCCATCGGCATGGAGGTGCACATCTCCACCCAATTGTCCATTTCCAACTATGAGGCCCTGCGCTTCTACGCGCAGTGGGCCGACGTGGTGGTCTTGGCCCGCGAACTGACCCTGGAGCAGGTCAAGGCCATCTACGGGCAGATCGTCGCCGAGGACCTCCGGGGCCCCTCCGGTGCGCTCGTGCGCATCGAGATGTTCGCCCACGGGGCCTTCTGCATGGCCACCTCCGGCAAATGCTACCTCAGTCTCCACACCTACGGGGCATCCGCCAACCGGGGCGCCTGCATGCAGGTCTGCCGCCGCGGCTACCGTGTCACCGACGTGGATACCGGCAATGAACTGGAGATAGACAACGAATACATCATGTCGCCCAAGGACCTCTGTACCATTGCGTTTATGGACAAGTTCACCGAGGCCGGCGTGCGGGTATTCAAGATCGAAGGCCGCGCCCGTTCGGCGGAATATGTCCGCCGGACCGCCGCCTGCTACCGTCAGGCCGCCGACGCCGTGTGCGCGGGTACGTACACCCCCGAACTGACTGCCCGCCTCAAGGCCTCGCTCGCCGAAGTCTTCAACCGGGGCTTCTGGGACGGCTACTATCTGGGCGCCCGGCTGGGCCAGTGGAGCGAGCGCTACGGCAGCCACGCCACGCGCCGGAAGGTCTATTTCGGCAAGGTGACCAACTGGTTCGACCGGCTCGGCGTGGCCGAGATCACAGTGGAGGCCGCCCCGCTGCCCGCCGGCAGCGAGATCATGGTCATCGGCGCCACCACCGGCGAAGTCACTTTCACCGCCGACGATATCCGCGTGGACTACAAGCGGGTGGAACTGGCCCCCAAGGGCGTACAGTGCTCTGTGGCCGTTCCCGAAGCGGTGCTCGCCCAATGCCCCGACCGCAGGTTGCGACGGGGCGACAAAGTCTTTCTCTGGCAGGAAAATCCTACTGTTTGAACACGCTGCGCACGAGCGCGGGAATGTCGGCGACGCGGACGACCGTGATGCCGGCACCGGCCGCGGCATCCGTCGCGGCGAAGGAAGAGAGATAGATTTTCTTCATGCCCAGGCGGGCGGCCTCCGTGATGCGCCGGTCGATCTGGGCCACCGGGCGGATTTCCCCGCTCAGGCCCACCTCTCCGGCGAAACATACGTCCCCGGGCACGGCAAAATCGAAGGCCGAACTCAGCACCGCGCACACCACCGCCAGGTCGCAGGCGGGATCGGCGACCCGCAGTCCGCCGGCCATGTTGAGGAATACGTCCTTGGCGGCCAGTTTGAAGCCGGCCCGCTTTTCCAGCACCGCCAGGAGCATGTTGAGGCGGCGGACGTCGAAACCTGTCGCCGAGCGCTGTGCCGTGCCGTAGGCGGCCGTCGAGACGAGCGCCTGCACTTCGAAGAGGAAGGGCCGCAGGCCGTCCAGCATGACCGACACCGCCGTCCCGCTGAGCCCCTGCTCGTGCTGGGGCATGAGCATTTCCGAAGGATTGGTCACCTCGCGCAGCCCGTTTCCCGTCATTTCGAATACCGCCAGTTCGCTGGTGGAGCCGAAACGGTTCTTGATGCTGCGCAACAGGCGGTAGGAGCCCTTGTCGTCGCCTTCGAACTGCAGGACCACGTCCACGATGTGCTCGAGGATCTTCGGCCCGGCGATGGCGCCGTCCTTGGTGATGTGGCCGATGAGGATGACCGGGATGCCGGTCGATTTGGCAAAATGCAGGAGCAGCGAAGTGACTTCCTTGATCTGGCTCACCGAGCCTGCGGAGGAGTCGATGCCCTGGGAATACATGGTCTGGACCGAGTCCACCACCAGCAGGCCGGGGTGGATGCCGCGTGCCTCTTCAAGGATGGTTTCGATCAGGGTCTCGCTGAAAATCAAGCAGTTGGAAAGGTCTCCGCCGAGGCGGTCGGCGCGCATCCTGACCTGACGGGGGCTTTCCTCGCCGGATACATAGAGGGTGCGCAGTCCGGGGCAGGAGAGGGGAATCTGGAGCGAGAGGGTCGATTTGCCGATACCCGGCTCACCGCCCAGCAGCACCAGCGATCCTTCCACCAGACCGCCGCCCAGCAGCCGGTCCACCTCGCCGATCCCCAGGGAGATGCGGCGCTCCTGGGCCGAGCCGACCTCGCGCAGGGGCTGGGGACGGTGGCTGCCGCTGCGTGACGCGGCCGCGGCGGCTTTGGGTGCCTTGCCCGTTACTACGGTCTGTTCGACCAGGGTATTCCACTCCCCGCAGGCGGGGCAGCGGCCCATCCATTTCGGACTTTCGTTTCCGCATGAGGTGCAGAACCAGACGGATTTTTCTTTCGTCGCCATAGCTTTTGTTCGGGAAGAAAGGGATCGGACCTCCTTCCATATATAATATACGGGAGCGAAGATACAAAAAATAGCAGTTT
>CAMIYB010000092.1 GCA_946402945.1 uncultured Bacteroidales bacterium
TAGATCTCCATGCAGGTGAACTCCGGATTGTGGGTCTTGTCCATGCCTTCGTTGCGGAAGTCCTTGGCGAACTCGTACACGCCGGAGAAGCCGCCCACGATCAGGCGCTTGAGGTACAACTCATTGGCGATCCGCATGTAGAGCGGAATGTCCAGGGCGTTGTGGTGGGTGATGAAGGGACGGGCCGTGGCCCCGCCCGGGATGGCCTGCAGGATGGGGGTCTCGACCTCGAGGCAGCCGGCCTCGTTGAAGTATTCGCGCATGGTGGCGATGATTTTCGCCCGCTTGATGAAGACCTCCTTGACCTGCGGGTTCACGATGAGGTCCACGTAGCGCTGGCGGTAGCGCAGTTCGGGGTCGGCGAACTCGTCGTAAACATTGCCGTCGGCGTCTTTCTTGACGATGGGCAGCACGCGGAGGGACTTGCTCAGCACCGTCAGTTCCTTGGCATGGACGGACAGTTGGCCGGTCTGGGTGATGAAGGCGAAGCCCTTGATGCCGACGATGTCGCCGATGTCCAGAAGCTTCTTGAACACGGTGTTGTACATCGTCTTGTCCTCTCCGGGGCAGATTTCGTCGCGTTTGACGTACACCTGGATGCGGCCGGCCTCGTCCTGGAGTTCCATGAACGAAGCGGCGCCCATGATGCGGCGGCTCATGATGCGGCCTGCGATGCACACGTCGGCGAAATTGCCTTCTTCCTGCCTGTATCCTTCGAGGATGTCGCGGGTGGTGGCGTTGACCGGATAGAGCGGAGCCGGGTAGGGTTCGATGCCCAGTTCGCGGAGGTGCGCCATGGACTCCCTGCGGAGGATTTCCTGTTCACTGAGTTGTTGTGTTGCCATACGTATCTTTCTATTATTATGCAAAAATAGCAATTTAATTCCATTATTTGAATTAAAATGGGTATCTTTGTAATCCAACGAAAGTGAGAATGGCACCCAAGCAGCGGAAATGGATTTTACGCGATGTGGCCGACAGCGACAAAGTGGCGCAGTTGTCGGCCGAACTTGGCGTGGATTCCGTGCTGGCCACCCTGCTGGTCCAGCGCGGTATCACTACTTTCGAACAGGCCCGCGCCTTCTTCCGTCCCGACCTGTCCTCGCTCCACGACCCCTTCCTGATGAAGGACATGGACAGGGCCGTCGACCGGCTGGAAGAGGCGGTGGCCAAGGGTCAGAAGATCCTGATCTACGGTGATTACGACGTGGACGGGACCACGGCCGTTTCCCTGGTGTATTCCTTCCTTTCGAAGTACACCTCCCACCTGGATTTCTACATTCCCGACCGTTACGACGAGGGGTACGGCGTGTCCATCAAGGGCATCGACTGGGCGGCCGAGAACGGCTTCAGCCTCATCATTACCCTCGACTGCGGCATCAAGGCCATCGACAAGGTGCGCCATGCCGCCTCCAAGGGCATCGACGTCATTATCTGCGACCACCATCTTCCGGAGGAGGAACTGCCGGCCGCGGTGGCCGTCCTCGATCCCAAGCGCGAAGACTGTCATTATCCCTTCGACGATCTGTCCGGATGCGGCGTCGGCTTCAAACTGGTACAGGCCTATGCCCAGCGGAAAGGCATCCCCTTCGAGGAACTGACGCCCCTGCTGGACCTGCTGGTCGTGAGCATCGCTTCCGACCTGGTCTCCGTGGTGGGGGAGAACCGCGTCCTGGCCCATTACGGCCTCAAACAACTCAATGAAAACCCGCGCAAGGGCCTCCAGGCCATCATTTCACTTTCGAACCTGGAACCCATGCACGTGACCATCGACGACATCGTCTTCAAGATCGGTCCCCGCATCAACGCGGCCGGCCGCATGGAGACGGGACGTCTGGCGGTGGACCTGCTGACGGCCAAGGATGACCGCCGCGCCGCCGTCATCGCCGCCGAGATCAACGACAACAACAACGAGCGCAAGAACATCGACCGGGAGATTACCCGCGAGGCGCTGGAGATGGTGACCCGCGGCGACTGCCTGGCCTGGAAGGACGCCACCATCGTCTATAATCCGTCCTGGAACAAGGGCGTGGTGGGCATCGTGGCTTCCCGCCTGGTCGAGGCCTTCTACAAGCCGACCTTCGTCCTGACCAAGAGCAACGGCTTCGTGACGGGTTCGGCCCGCAGCGTGCGCGGTTTCGACCTCTACGACTCCATCGAGCGGCAGGCCGACCTGCTGGAGAATTTCGGCGGCCACATGTACGCGGCCGGCCTGACCCTCCGCGAGGAGAACCTGCCCGAGTTCGCCCGGCGCATCGAAGAATATGTCGGAAGCCACCTGACGGCCGATATGTCCACGCCGGTCGTGGATGTGGACGCCCGGCTCGATTTCTCGCAGATCACGCCGAAATTCTTCCGTATCCTCAAGCAGTTCCAGCCTTTCGGTCCCGGCAACATGGCCCCCGTTTTCCTCACGGAGAATGTCTATGACGACGGAAACGGCCGCAAGGTCGGGCCCGCCGGCCAGCACCTGAAACTCGAACTGATCCAGGAATCTCAGCCGTACCACCAGATTTCCGCCATCGGTTTCAACATGGCCGCCAGTTTCGACCATATCCGCAGCGGCAATCCCGTCGATATCTGTTACAGCGTGGTGGAAAATTACTATCGCGGCGCCGCCACCCTCCAACTCCGTCTCAAGGATCTCCGCGAGCGGGAAGAACCTATCTAAGATGTTGCAAGCCGGTATCCGAGGACGGATGGAAAAGACCGTCACCGAAGAACTGACCGCCACCCATATCGGCAGCGGCGCCGTACGTGTCTTCGCCACGGCCATGATGATCGCCCTGATGGAAAATACCTGCAGGACTTCCGTGAAGCCCTTCCTGGAGCCTGGGCAGGAAACGGTCGGAACCCATGTGAACGTGTCCCACTGCGCTTCCACGCCCGTCGGGATGGAGGTCTGGTGCGAGAGCGAACTGATCGAGGTGGACCGCCGGCGCCTGGTCTTCCGCGTGGCCGTCTATGACAAGGCGGGTCTGGTCGGAGAGGGCCTTCACGAACGTTTTATCATCGATGCGGAGCGCTTCCGCCAGAAAAATGCCGCCAAGGCGCAGTTGTAATTTATGCGGGTGTGTTGGAATTGGTAGACAAGCAAGACTTAGGATCTTGTGCCCTGCGCGTGTGGGTTCGAGTCCCACCACCCGTACAA
>CAMIYB010000093.1 GCA_946402945.1 uncultured Bacteroidales bacterium
GCCGGAAGCGGAAGCACTGCAGGCAGCGCCCGCCCCGTTCCGGCTCCGCCTCCAGGCCGCGGACGGCCTCCCGCCAGGCGGCATGGTCGTAGAGGTCCTCGACGAAGGGGACGCCGCAGGCCGCCGCATAGCGGATTACTTCCGCCTTACGGATTTCGTATTCCTCTGCGGGATAGATGTTTGCGTTGCTGAAAAACACCGTCGGGCAGAGGCCCTGAGACAGCATACACTCGAGGATGGCGCCGCTGCAGGGGGCGCAGCAGCAATGGAGCAGGATGCGGGCATCCGCTCCGCCCGGCACCGTCAGTTCGGGACCCCGCCTAGTCAAAGTCGCCGACATCGATCAGGTTGTTGAGCAGGGCGTACACCGTCAGGCCCGCCACGGTCTTGATGCCGGTCTTGCGGGTAATGTTTTTCCGGTGGGTGATGACCGTGTAGATGGAAATGTTGAAGCGGTCGGCGATTTCCTTGTTGAGCATGCCCTTGGCCACGCACACGAGGATTTCCTTCTCGCGGGAGGAGAGTTCCTCCCCTTCCGTCCGGGGGGCGTCGCCGCGGTTTTCCAGGGCGGCCCGGACCTTGCGGACGACCGCCGTCGGGTCGTCGAGGAGGCTGATCACGCCGTCGTACTGCTTGAGACTCTCCTCGTCGGCCGAAGCGGTGAGCAGGGCCAGCACGGCGCCGTCGGAATATTCGGCCAGATAGGCGCGGGCGTTGGCTCGGGAGGCATAGTCGAAGACGGAGGGATCGATGATGATGGCGTCGGCCGCAAGTTTGTGCAGCCGGGTCTGGGTGGCGGGGGAAAGGTCCCGGAGGATGCCGCTGACTTCGAACTCACCGGCATCGCACAGCACGCTCTCCAGGCCGCGGGCGGCCATGACGGAAGGCGTAATGATGAGGATCTGCTTACCCATTGTCTTCCATCCTCCCAACGACCGGTACCAGGATTTCGTCTTCGATGAGCGTGTGCTTGGCCAGGTCCTGCTCGAGGACATGGATGTAGAACAGGACATCGAAGATCTGCCGGTTGTCGCATTCCGGCGGCAGATATTTCATGACGATGCGCTTCAGGTCGGAGAGTTTCTCCTCCACATTGGTGTGGTTCTCCTCGTACTGGAGAATGGTGAAGTCGGCATGCGGACCGCGGTCGAGCACGGCGTTGACATAGGGAAAGACGGTCTTCTCCTCGAACTCGAAATGGCGGGCCAGTTCCTCCTTATACTGGTTGAAGAAGGAACGGATGACGCTCTTGCGGCGTTCCTCGCAGGGCTCGAGCATCTTCTGCAGGGCCTCCGCAAGGGCCTTGACCGCCACATCCATGTAATAGGCATGGGACTGATGGAGGTAACGGACGATGTCGCGCAGGTCGGTCTCCCGGAGCAGTTCGGCCGAGGGGGTGTAGCCGTCGAAGGCGTAAACGTTGCAGATCAGCAGGAAGGTTTGGGTATTGATCCCTGTCCGCGCGCAGGCCTCCTCGACGGTCTCGTCTCCGAAACCGAAACCGATGCCCAGCCGCGACAGGACGCCGAGGAGATTGAAATCGACCTCGACCAGGTCCGCCAGTTTCATCGTGGCGGACAGCGGATGTCCTTCTTTCTTCACGGCTACTTCGTTCCGAAAATGCGGTCGCCGGCGTCGCCCAGACCCGGGACGATGTAGGCATTCTCGTTGAGATGGTCGTCGATGGCGGCCAGGTAGATATCCACGTCGGGGTGCTCCGCCCGGACCTTTTCGATGCCCTCCGGGACCCCCACCAGGCACATCAGGCGGATGTTGGTGCAGCCGCGCTCCTTGAGCATGGCCAGGGCGTCGCAGGCGCTGCCGCCGGTAGCGAGCATCGGATCGGTAACGATGACCAGACGGTCGTCGATGTCACCGGGGAGCTTGCAGAAGTACGGCACGGGCTTATGGGTCGTCTCGTCGCGGTACAGGCCGATGTGGCCGACCTTAGCCACCGGAATGAGGTTCAGCAGTCCCTCGACCATGCCCAGACCGGCACGGAGGATGGGGATGATGGCCAGTTTGCGGCCGCGCACCTCCTTGGCCGTCATCCGGCAGATGGGCGTCTCGATTTCGACGTCCTCCAGAGGGATGTCGCGGGTGATTTCATAGCCCATCAGCAGGGAGATTTCCTTCAGCAGTTCCCGGAAATCCTTGGATCCGGTTTCCTTGTTTCGCATGATGGTCAGCTTGTGCTGGATCATCGGGTGGTCGATAACGTGGACTTGGCTCATATCTTGGGATAATTGGTTGTACAAAGATAGCAAAAAAATCTCCCCAACAATCAGTTGAGGAGTTTCTTCTTACCCTTTGGCGGGGCGGAAACGGGCAGCGCGAAAGGCATTCCGGCCGGGAGCGAGGCTTCGCCCACCAGACTGAGGGCCATGACGGCTTCCGAATGGCAGAGGAGGACGCCCCCTTGCAGGTCGACCTCGTCCACGAGGACATAGTCCGGCACTTTCACCGAGGTCGCCAGACGCGGCATATCCAGGTCGAAGGCCACCTCGAACTGATTGGATGCCACCACTTTGGCCGGGCATCCCGTCTCTGCGGCGAGCAACTGCTCGAAGGCGGCGCGCCAGTCCGGATCGGACGTCGCAGCATAGAGCCGCAGCGCCTCCGCCGCCTCGACCGCCGGCGCGCTCAGTCGCACCTGTCCCTTCTTGAGGGAGAAGGCCTCGATATCGAACCCGTCCAGGATCGCCGGCAGCAGCACCTCCCCGTCGGGATGGGTAAGGCCAAGGGTGACAACAAGATAGCCATCCTCCTCCTGGAGCTTCTCCAGTCGGAAGGCGCCCTCCGACTCCACAAGGGTGCGGAGCAGGGCGCGATTGGATTCGGACAGGGTCATTTGCATCGGTCTTCGCGGCATTAGAACGAGGCAAATGTAGTCATTTTGCCGGGATTCTGCAAGACTCCCCGCCCCGACATTCTTCCCCTCCGCAGTGAAACACGTAAAATGGAAATTATTATGGCTCAATTGATTATCGAAAAACCCACCTTAAATAACGGCTCACCGGTATTTTTCCGTGGAATTTGACGTTGTAAGAGCGGGAAGAAAAAG
>CAMIYB010000094.1 GCA_946402945.1 uncultured Bacteroidales bacterium
CCATGGTCCATGGCATGACCCTCGGCGAACTCGGCCGCATGATCAACGGGGAGGGATGGCTCTCCGGGGGCCGCACCTGCGACCTGAGCGTCATCCCCTGCCGCCGTTACACCCACGGGAGAAAGACGACACTGGTGGTCCCGCCCTCGCCGAACCTCAAGGACATGCGCGCCGTCTACCTCTACAGTTCCACCTGCTTCTTCGAAGGGACGCAGGTGACGGCCGGCCGCGGAACTCGCTGGCCCTTCAATATTTACGGCCATCCGGACTTGGCCGGCGGCGACTTCACCTTCACCCCGCGCAGCATGCCCGGCGCCCGCCATCCGCGCTATCAGGACCTCCTCTGCCACGGGACTGACCTGCGCGGAAAGCCCATTGAGACTATCTGGCAGGAGCATATCTGTCTGGACTATCTGCTCGACGCCTACCGGCGCTTCCCCGACAAGGAGCATTTCTTCCTCCCCAGCGGCCATTTCGAGCTGCAGATCGGGCAGGCCTATCCCCGCGAAATGATCCTCGCGGGCGCCTCGGCCGGCGAGATCCGGGCCCAATGGGAAAACGACGCCGCCCGCTTCCGCGAGCAGCGCCGTAAATATCTGCTTTACAAAGACTAGAATTTATATCCCAGACCGGCGCGGAGACCCGTGTACTCGGTACCGATACCCATGTCCAGGAAGCCGTAGAACGCGTTGCCGAAGGCGAATCCCAGCGTCGTGGCCTGGAAGGCGAAGCGCATGGCGGTCGACGACGTGGTTTCGGTGGTGACTTCGCCCGTTTCGTTGTCGGTCTTGCGGACGGTGGCCTCCGAAAAACGCACGGCGGGACCCAGCGCCACGGAAGAATACATGTGGAAGACGCCCTTGTTGAGATAGGTGAATTTCACGCCGGGAAGCAGGGCGATGCGGTTCGCGGACGAAATCTTACCGGGGACAAGGTCTTCCGCCTTGACGAAATACTTCTTTCCGGCATTGTGGTAATACAAGTCGCCGGTGACCTGGAGCCAGGGCAGGACCTGGTAGCCGCCCTGGATGGCGAAAGCCGGAAGGGTGGCATCCTCGGAACGCTCGTATTCCTTTTCGGGCTTGTAGAGGCCGAACGTGAAAATGACGGCGAACACCTGGCCGATACCCTCCGCCACGCCCTCGCCGACACCCGTCCATACAAGATTGCCGGGATAGGCGGCGGAAACATCGACGCTCCAGCGGCGCGCGTCCCAGTCCTGTGCTTGCACGAAGGGAGCGGAAAGTAGCAGCAAGCAACTGATAATCAAAAACTTCCTTATATACATCTTAGTCACCATAAGGATCCGCTTCATTCCATTCCTGCTGCAGGTAACCATGGCGGCTGACACAGTGGTCGTAAATCCGCGCCCGGGCCTCGTCGTCCAGACTGTTCCACCAGACGGAGCAGGCGGGGTACTGGATCAGCGCGGGGTCGACCACCCCGTCAGGAGACGCTTTGCGCAGGCCTTTCCCGGCAATCCGCTCCTTCTGGGAGACGGACAGGGAAGCCCACCATACTTGTACATCGTTGTCGTTTTTCATGGTCGTTTTCGTTTGCAGGCGCAAGTTACGGATTTTACGGGGGATTACCAAGAAACCAGGGCCGAAGCGGCAATGTTGGCGATGCAGGCGCGCATGCGGGACACGCTGCCGTCGTCGGTCGGATGGACCCGGTGGGACAGGATGATGACCGCCGTGCGGGAGGAGAAGTCCATCACGACGGACGTGCCCGTGTAGCCGGTGTGCATCAGGGTCGTCTCCGGATTGAACAAGTCGCCCCGGAGGCCGCTGGCATAACTGTTCTTGTCCCAGCCGAGGGCCCGGCCGATGGAAGGGTCGTTCTCCGGCGGGATGGTCGCCATGCGGCGGACGGTGGCCGGGGACAGGATGCGCGGGCCGTAGCCCATCAGGGAGTTGCAGATCCGCGCGAGGTCTTCCGCGTTGGCGAAGACGCCGGCATTGCCGGAGTTGCCCAGGTTGATACGGCGGGCCGTGGGGTCATGGACGGCGGCCACCAGCGGCAGCCCGTCGGCCTGGACGGTGGTAGGAGCCACCAGCGGCACGAGGTCCTGGTGGACCACCGGCGTGCGCAGGTCCTCTCCCAGCGGGAAATAGCAGCAGTGCTGCAATCCCAGCGGCGCGAACACATGCTCCTCGACATACTCCCAGAGCGGCTGTCCGCTGATCCGCTGGACGATGTGCTGGAGGGTGATGAAATTGAGGCAACTGTAGATGTGGCCGGTCTTCGGCCGGAAATTGCGCCGGATCTCCGTGGCGATGTAGTGCATCAGCGAATCGGGGCAGGCCTCGCCGAAACGCTCCACGAAGGGCTCCACGCTGATGTAGGCGTCCAGCCCGGAGACATGGCTCATCAGGTCCTGGACGGTGATATGGACCTCCTCCCCGGTGTCGGGGTCGGTCCAGGGGCGGAATTCCGGGATGTAGCGGCGGACCTCGTCGCTCAGGCGGAGCCGTCCCTGCTCGACCAGTTGCAGGGCCGCCATCGTGGTGCCGACGCATTTGCTGACCGAGGCCAGGTCGAACATCACGTCCGTGGTCATCGGAACCCGTTCCGGCACCACGGCCTTATCGCCGAAAGCCTTGAGATACAGGGTCTTGCCCTCATGGACAATGGCGACCACCGCCCCGGGGATATTCCCCTCGGCGATGGCCTCCTCCACGACGGCGTCGATGCCCGAGAGGTCCGGCGCCTCAGCGCAGGACCATACGGCCGGCAGCAGCGCCAGGACCGTCAGAAGTCGGGAAAAACGGGTCATTACAAGGTACGGATATGGAGGTTGCGCCAGCGGACCTTGATGCCGCCGCCGTCATGGATCTGGAGGGCGATGCGGCCCTTGCCCGCGCCGATGCCGGCGTCCGTCAGGTCCGTCATCGGCTCGTCGTTGAGCCAGGTCTGGA
>CAMIYB010000095.1 GCA_946402945.1 uncultured Bacteroidales bacterium
ATCGAGGCCCTGCTGGCCGAAACCGGTATCCGGAAGGAGGACGTGGCCTTCTACATGATCCACCAGGCCAACCAGCGCATTACCGATGCCATCCGGAAAGGTCTCGGCGAGCCCGAGGTGAAATTCCCCAGCAACATCGCCACGCACGGCAACTCCTCTTCGGCCTCCTGCACCATCCTGCTGGACGAATGCAATCGTGCGGGCCTGTTCCGCAGGGGCGATGTCCTGGTGCTGAGCGCCTTCGGCTCCGGACTTCTTTCCGGGTCGGCCGTTGTCATCTGGTAAAAAAATCGTATATTTGCCTGTTATGATCAAGAGTCCGATATGTGACCTGCTCGGCATCCGCTACCCGCTCTTCCAGGGCGGGATGGCCTGGATTGCCGATGCACGCCTGGCTGCCGCCGTCTCCAACGCCGGCGGCCTGGGACTGATTTCCTCCATCAATTTCAGCACCGAAGCCGTGCGGGAGGAAATCCGCCTCTGCCGGACCCTGACGGACAAGCCCTTCGGTGTCAATATTATGCTCCAGGCGCCCAATGCGGCGGAAGTCGCCGCCCTGGTCGTGGAGGAGGGCATCCGCGTGGTCACCACCGGCGCGGGCAGCCCCGCCGCCTACATGGCCGCGTGGAAGGAAGCCGGCGTGACGGTCATCCCCGTCGTCGCTTCCGTGGCCTATGCGCTGAAGATGCAGGAGATCGGCGCCTCGGCCCTCATCGCGGAAGGCGCAGAGTCCGGCGGACACATTGGCGATATCCACACCATGGCCCTGGTGCCCCAGGTGGTGGATGCGGTGGACATCCCCGTGCTGGCGGCCGGCGGCATCTTCGACGGACGCAGCGCGGCGGCGGCCTTCATGCTGGGCGCCTGCGGTGTCCAGGTCGGCACCCGTTTCCTGGTGGCCGACGAATGCCGCGTCCACGAGGTGTACAAGGACAGGCTGATCAAGGCCTCCGACATCGGGACCATGGTCACGGGCAAGTCGCTCGGAGACGCGGTCCGCTGCCTGAAGAACCCCTTCGCCAAGAAGTTCTTCAAGATGGAATACGACCCCGCCGTGCCGCGGGAGGAAGTGCTCGCCTTCGGGACGGGTTCCCTGCGCAAGGCGGTGTTCGAGGGCGATTTCACCGGGGGAAGTTTCCTCGCCGGGGAAGTGGCGGGCCTTGTCCGCGAGCGCCAGAGCGCCGCGGCCATCGTGGAAGACATCATGGGCGGAGCCGAAACTTTGCTGAGAGAAAAACAAAAACAGATATTACTATGAGCCAGGACCATAGAGTCGTCGTGACGGGCATGGGCGTGATTTCCTCCGTCGGAAATGATGTGAAAACCTTCTGGGAGAGCCTCGTCGCCGGGAAATGCGGCATCGAGTTCATCGATGAGTTCGAGACCGACAAACTGCCGGTGCGCTTTGCCGGCAAGGTGAAGAATTTCCATCCGGAGGAGTTCGGGATGGACAAGCCCTTCATCCGCAAGCAGGATATGTTCACGCTCTTCGGCATGGCGGCGGCCTATCAGGCGATGGGCGACAGCGGCCTGGTCGCGGAAGGCGAGGGCGCCAACATCGACCCTTTCCGCCTCGGCGTGTATGTGGGCAGCGGCATCGGCGGTTTCGAGGTGCAGTACCGCGAGACGGCCAAGATGATCGAGGACCCGTCCGGACGCTGGATTTCCCCGCTGTTCATCCCGACGATGATTTCCAATGTGGCCACCGGCCAGATTGCCATCAAGTACCACGCCCAGGGCCCCTGCCTGGACCCTGTGACGGCCTGTGCCACGTCCACCAACGCCATCGGCGAGGCCTACCGGACCATCAAGCACGGCTATGCCGACGCCATCATCGCGGGCGGCTGCGAGAATGCGACCATTCCGCTGGGCATCGCCGGCTTTGCCAATGCCAAGGCCCTTTCGCAGGCCTCCGACCCGAAATATGCCTCCCTGCCGTTCAACGCCAACCGTGCCGGTTTCGTGATGGGCGACGGCGCCGCCGTGATCGTGCTGGAGGAATATGAGCACGCGGTGGCCCGCGGCGCGACGATCTACGCGGAGATGGTGGGCTACGGCAATACCTGCGACGCCTACCATGTGACGGCCCCGAGGCCGGACGGTACGACCCAGGCCCGTTGCATCCAACTGGCGCTGGAGGAAGGCGGTTTCGACGCGTCCAAGGACAATCTCTACATCAACGCCCACGGCACGGGAACGCGCCTGAACGATATGACCGAGACGAAGGCCTACAAGGTGGCCCTCGGCGATTTCGCCTACAAGGCCCATATCTCCTCGACCAAGTCGATGACCGGCCACATGTTCGGTGCCGCCGGCGCCGCCGAGGCCATCGTCACCATCCAGACCCTCCGGGACGGCATCGTGCCGCCGACGATCAACCTCGACACGCCCGACCCGGACTGCGACCTCGATTATACGCCGAACACGGCCGTCCGCAGCGCCATCACCATCGGTATTTCCGATTCCTTCGGTTTCGGCGGTCATGACGCCTGCATCGCGTTCCGCCGTTATGAATAGGGAGGAACTCAAGTCTTTCATGCCGCATCGGGAGCCGATGCTGCTCATCGACGAGGCCTGGCTGGACGAGTCCGGCGTCGCCCACGGCCTGTACCGGGTGCCGGAGGACGCCTTCTATGTCCAGGGGCATTTCCCCGGCAATCCGATCGTCCCCGGGGTGATCCTCTGCGAGATTATGGCCCAGTGCAGCACCATCCTGATGATTGACGAACTGCCCGGCCGCAATACGCTCTACCGGGGGATCGACAAGGTCAAATTCAAGGGGATTGTCCGTCCGGGCGATGTATGCCGGATTACTTCGACGCTCGACGAGATGGTCCCGACGCCCGCCGGGGTCGTTTTCCGCGTTTCCGCCCGCATCGATGTGGACGGCCGTCTCTGCTGCCGCGG
>CAMIYB010000096.1 GCA_946402945.1 uncultured Bacteroidales bacterium
CTTACGATAATACCGACCCCGGCACGGGCACCGGAACCGATCCGGGTACTGGCACCGGCACGGATCCTGGAACTGATCCTGGGACCGATCCCGGCACGGATCCGGGCACAGACCCGGGGACGGATCCGGGAACGCCCAAGTCGGAGGAATGCCTCCTGATGGAGATGAAGTTCCACTCGCTGCTCAACGAGGGGCTCGACGAGACGGTCATTGCCAATGTCCGTAACATCCAGGGCGTCAATGTGGTCCTGGCAACGGTCCCGCCAACGGCCTCCATGGACGCCCTGGTGCCGATTTTCACCATCAGCGGCAAGGCGAAAGTCAAGGTCGGCGACCAGTTCCTGACCAATGCCAAGACCCCCGTCGATCTCACGCAGCCGACATGGTGGACCGTCGTCGCTGAAGACGGGGTCCACACGACCGAGTACCTGATGCTCGTCCACGCGGGCGACCCCACCCTCGACCAGTGGGTCTACAATTTCATGAAGAAGTACAGCATCCCCGGCATCGGTATCGCGATCACCAAGCGCGAGCGGATTGTCTATAGCGCCGGCTACGGACTTGCCGACGCCGACGTGGACAACCCTGTTCCCTGCACTGCGGAGCATCTTTTCCGCCTGGCTAGCGTGAGCAAGAGCCAGACGGCCCTGTGCATCATGACCCTCTGCCAGGAGGGGAAACTGAGTCTCGACGACAAGGTGTTCGCGCCCGGCGGCGTCCTGGCCGACATGTACCCCGGTACACATGCCTCCGGCGTGGACAACATCCGCGTGAAGGACTTTCTGTCCCATCGTTCCGGCTGGAACTATACCCGCACCGGCGGGGAGGACCCCATTTTCACGGGTGACGCGCGTTTCGTCGGGAAAGACCTCAAGGGCCGGGTGGACTATATGGTCAAGAACGTCTCCACGGGCTCTACTCCCGGTACGTCCTATTCCTATTATAATCTGGGTTTCTGTGTGCTGGGGCAGATTATCGAGAAGGTGACGGGGAAGACCTATGAGACCTATCTGCGCGAGGTGGCCGCCAAGGCCGGCGCCAACGACCTATGGGTCTCCAAGACCCCGCGCAGCGGCAAACGGGCCAACGAGTGCGTCTTCTACGGCCAGGGCATCAATCCCTACGGCAACAACATGGAAGTCGCCGCGGCCTGCGGCGGCGTCATCGCCTCGCCCGTGGACCTGATGCGCATCCTCCTCGTCGAGGATTACGGCACCGGGGTGCCGGACATCCTTTCCCGCGAGTGGCTGGACGTCATGTACACCAACTATACCTCCGGCGGGGCCGGCGGTTACGGTTACGGCTGGCGGATCGGCCACAGCACCCTTCCCAACTGGGCGGCCTTCCACACCGGCAACCTGGCCGGTTCGGCCACGCTCTGGGTCCGTGGCAAGAACGGCGTCAACGGCGTCATCCTCTGCAACTCCCGCAGCAACGACTCCTATTTCGACACGGCCACCTACGTCCTGCTCGACGACATCATGGACCGTATCTACCGGACCATGTAGTCTCGCCGACCCGCCGCGGCTAAATCGATTTTCTTAAAAAATTTCCCCCGTCCCTCTTGTGATGCTCGGGGGAAATGTCTATCTTAGCGCTTGGAATCTTGACTGAAAGAAACCAACCCTATATAAAAATATGTCTTCCGTACCCACTCAAGGTATTTACGATGCCCGGTCTCTCGGGCGGGGGAAGATGCTCACACTTGGTTTACAGCACATGTTCGCGATGTTCGGCGCCACGGTCCTCGTGCCCGTCATCACGGGACTTTCCATGTCCGCCACCCTGCTGTTCGCCGGCCTGGGCACCCTGATCTTCCACTTCTGCACCAAGATGAAAGTTCCCGCTTTCCTTGGGTCGTCCTTCGCATTCCTCGGCGGTTACGCCACTGTCGTCCAGATGGGGGCTGAAAGAGGTCTTGCCGCTGCCCAGGCGTTGCCCTATGCCTGTATCGGCGTCTTCTGCGCGGGTTTGATCTATTTCATCCTCGCCGGCCTCTTCGCGGCCTTCGGCCCCGCCAAGGTCATGCGCTTCTTCCCGCCCATCGTCACCGGTCCCATCATCATCGCCATCGGTCTGACCCTTTCCGGGTCGGCCATCGGCAACTGCGGACAGAACTGGTGGATCGCCCTGCTGGCCATCGCCATCATCGTCGTCTGCAATATCTGGGGCAAGGGTATGATACGGATTATCCCGATTCTCCTCGGCGTGCTGGGGTCCTATATCGTCGCCGCCTGCTTCGGCCTGTGCGACTTCTCACCCGTCCGGGATGCGGCCTGGATCGGCCTGCCTTTCCAGATGGAGAACACCACCTTCGCCGTGTTCGCCGATCCGAACTGGGGCCTGATCGTGGCCGCCATCATCGCCATCATCCCGATTTCCCTGGCTACCATGATGGAGCACATCGGGGATATGTGCGCGATTTCTTCGACCACGGGCATCAACTACCTCGAGGATCCGGGGCTCCACCGCACCCTGATCGGTGACGGTCTCGCTACGTCCCTGGCTTCGCTCTTCGGCGCTCCCGCCAATACGACCTACGGCGAAAACACCGGCGTGCTCAACCTGACGAAGGTCTATGACCCTCGCGTCATCCGCATCGCCGCCGTCTTCGCCATCATCCTGAGTTTCTGCCCGAAGTTCAGCGCGCTGATCGGTTGCATGCCGGCCGCGACCATCGGCGGTGTCTCCCTGGTGCTCTACGGTATGATTTCCGCCGTGGGCGTGCGCAACGTGGTCGAGAACCGCGTCGA